>CALRAY010000001.1 GCA_943353705.1 Patescibacteria group bacterium UBA4664
ACAGAATAACGACCTGGTACAAGGTTTATATTATTAACTCGTAACACGAAAGAGTTGTGTCCCAGTTCGAGATTAAGCTTTTTTTCAATCAGAATATTGGTTAAGTTAGATACATGTCTGCCTGTGTCATCTGCGATGTCTAGCGTTAATTTAAAGTCTTCAAATACTTTTTTAGAACTATTATTTATATCTATTGTGAATGCAATTTCTCTATTTTTACCAATGGCATTATTTATGCTTAAATCTGTGAACCTTGATAAGCCGCTGCCTTGTCTGTCCTTACGTTTGCTGAGTGGAGTTTTTGAGCTAGCTTGAGCTGAGGATACATATTTATCTATAACCTTGTCGGTGTCGCCTACTGCTACTATCTCACCTTCTTGTAGCCATACACACTTATTACAAATGCTAGCAATAGACTCCATATTGTGACTAACAAATATGACAGTGCGGTCTTTATTCTTGGTGACATCACGCATCTTACCTAGGCTTTTCTTCTGAAATTCAGCATCACCCACAGCAAGCACTTCATCTACTATGAGAATATCTGGCTCTAGGTGAGCTGCCACCGCAAAGGCCAGGCGCACATACATACCAGAGCTATAAAATTTCACGGGTGTATCTAAGAATTTGTCTACACCACTAAAAGCTACTATTTCATCAAACCTTGAATCAATTTCTTTCTTCTTCATTCCAAGAATAGATCCATTGAAATAGATGTTTTCTCGGCCCGTAAGCTCCGGGTGGAAACCAGTACCTACCTCTAGAAGACTGGCTGATTTACCGCGCATGATTATCTCCCCGCCAGTAGGCTCGACTATCCTAGAAAGTATCTTAAGCATTGTTGATTTGCCAGATCCATTTTTGCCAATAAGCCCAACCACATCACCTTGTTCGATATTTAAATCCAGACCCTTAAGTGCCCAAAACTTTTCTTTTTTAAGCTTATGGCCAGTGAGAAGCTCAATCGGTTTTTTTATAATACCAGTCAAGCTATCTCTTAGGGTTAAGGTGCCTGGCGCAGCTTTCCCTTCATGACCGATCATATAAGACTTAGACAAATTTTTAATTTCAATTACTGGTTTGTTCATATAATATCCGCGAATTCTCTTTCTTTAGATTTAAAATAAATGACGCCTAAAACAAATGACAGCATGGCTACTCCAATTGAAAGCCAGGTTAGTGGCCAATTAATTGGGGCCGTGTCTAAGAAGCTGCTTCGCATCATGTTGATTACTCCAGTCATTGGATTAAGGTATAGAAGCCACTGATACCTTTCTGGAATAGCACTCACGGGGTAAATTACAGGTGTTATAAATAACCCAACTTGAATCAGGAATGGTACGGCCTGTTTAACATCTCGGTACTTAACATTAATCGCAGCCAGGAACATGCCTATTCCAGATGCAGCAATGAAGGTTATTAAAAGTGCAGGCAACAGTAGAAATGCGGCACTTAAGGTTGGCGAAATCTTAAAAAATACCATCAGGCCGATAAACACGATGAATGCAAATGCAAAGTCAATTAAGCCAACAAGTGTAGAGGTTAAGGGTAGTAGGATTCTAGGGAAATAAACTTTGGTTACAACACTCTGATTATCCACTAGGCTATTGCTAGCTCGCGTTAGTGATTGGCTAAAAAAGTTCCAAAACAGCAGGCCAGTAAAGCTAAATATCGCATAAGGTACAGCTGGATTACCAGAACTAATACCCGCGGCCCTGTTGAAAAACACAGTAAATACTACCATCTGTATAAATGGCTGCAATACTGCCCATATTATACCTATTGAGGTTTGCTTATAGCGAACCTTTACATCGCGCCAAGCAAAGTAGAAGAACAGCTCATGATAGGCCAAAAGCTCCTTTAGATCTATTGAGAGTTTTTTACTTGGTTTTATTATCAGTTCTTGCATTACAAGCTATATTATATCTTATTTTCTTGCTTTATATACCAAGAGGTAGCCATTTTTATTCCCTCAGGTAATTCTATTTTATGCTCCCAGCCCAGCCCATGCAGCCTATCTACGCTAAGTAGCTTACGCGGGGTGCCGTCTGGCTTGGTGGCATCAAAGACGATTTCGCCATTAAAACCTACCGCCTGCCCAACTGCATGCGCCAAATCTTTTATAGTGCAGTCTTTGCCGGTACCGATATTGATATGAGTGTTTTTTATTTCTTGCATTCCGGCGGTGAGGTCTTTGAAGTCAACGCCATTCATAATATATATGCAGGCGCTTGCCATATCGTTGACATGCATAAACTCGCGGTATGGCTTGCCGCTACCCCACAGAGCCAAGGTAACTTTACCGTCTTTATTATTAATCCCGTACTTCGAAACAAATTCCAAGACTGATTTTTCGCCACTGCCCTTAAGGCCTAAGTTATTTGCAGCTTTACGGTAGTCGCCGTCTTCAATGTATTTGCACAATACCATTTTGCGTATCATAGCTGGCATAACATGTGATTTTTCTAGGTCAAAATTATCGTTATCGCCCTATAGATTGGTGGGCATTACCGATAAAAATTTAGTGCCGTATTGGATATTATAGCTTTCAATTAGCTTTATACCGGCAATCTTAGCGATAGCATAGGGCTCATTAGTATATTCGAGCTCGCCGGTTAATAGACTGTCTTCTTTGATTGGCTGTGCGGCCATTTTAGGATAAATACAGCTACTGCCTAGAAATAGAAGTTTTTTAACTTCGTACTTATAGGCTGCAGTTATGACATTATTTTGAATTTCAAGATTTGAAAAAATAAAATCAGCACGATAGGTATTGTTGGCCATAATTCCGCCAACTTTTGCGGCTGCTAAAAAAACATATTCGGGCTTTTCTTTGGCAAAGTACTCATAAACAGCCTTTTGATCTGTTAAATCTAGCTCTTCAGATGACTTACCTACTATATTGGTATAGCCGTGTGCCTCTAGATTGCGCTTAATGGCACTACCGACCAAGCCTTTATGCCCAGCGATATATATTTTTGAGTTTATGTTCATTTAATAGTAGCCCCCTTAGTTTATCAGTATGACAGCTTCTATATTCTCCCAGCTGTGCGACTATTCCATATTGGACGGGAGCTTGCATCGTACAATACTAAATTGCCGTCATCTTGAAGGAATAAGGTTTTAGCTCCTCTATTTTGTGTCCAAGATGCCCAGACAGCTCTAGCTGGTGAATATATAACCATATTGCCATCTCCCTGAATTACGAATAAGCTGGCACCTGTGTTCTGAGTGCCTGTCCACCAGATTGCTCTATTTGGGGAGTAAAGTACTAAGTTGCCATCCCCTTGCATAATTAATCTGTATTTGCCGTTCGGAGAAACGATTGAGCTATTTAGGCTCAGTCCTTGATTTGGCGACAAATAGTTTGGGGATGCACTAGCTGGTGGCGTTGGGGGTGTTGGGGGTGAGGTTGCTCCTCCGACATTAACTGAATTAGTAACAGACTGCCCAAACCAACTCCACCCTTCAGCAACTAGGCTAAAGGATTCACTGTATATATTGGCTGCTAATGGAGCTTTAATTGAGAAGCTAAATGTTGCATTTTGCCCAGGAGCAACCACAGACTCGGTCATTTTGGCTGGCCTGTCTGCACCAAGCCAAGTGCTTGTACTAAACTGGCTCGATCTGCCCTGAGGCGCTGAAGCACCTAGATTAACTGAATATTTACCGCTATTATACCAATACGTATTGCCGGTGTTCTTCATTACAATTGTTACATTCGCCGTACCTCCTGCAGCAATTGTGGCTGGCATATTATTACTAACCACGCTTGAGCTCAAATTTCCACTAGCCACGCTTGGATTAAAGAACATACCCAATTCATTCATCCAGGAATTGCCTTCTGCTACAAGATTAAAATATTCATTGTAATTACTTGGGCTAGCTGGAGCTTGAACTTCAAAAGTAAAAGTACCAATACTTCCTGGCGGTACACTGGCTTCATTGAGCTGAGCTGGCCTGGCGCAATTTACCCAGGTGGCTGTGCAAAAACTACTATATCTATCTCTGGTTCTGTCTGTTCCTAGGCGTACGGGGTTTGCTCCAGACCTAGTCCATGTCGCAGTACCGGTGTTTCTAGCCGACAAGGTCCAGGTGGTTTTTTGTCCAGCAACTAGATTGCCAGAGGCGCTTTGGCCAACGTATTCCCAGTTATAAGGAGCAGCTATAGTGCTGCCAAACCAATTATTAAAGTCACGCCAGAAGTTACGATTACCATAGGCGCTACAGCCGTCTCCAGAACCGTATAAATTATTTAATGCAGCTGAGTTAGGCTGATATGGTGTATAAGAATATAGTGCAGCTGTGGCGCGATTCTGGATATTAACATTTGTTCCGCCACAGGCAGAGTTAGGATTCCACTTTATAAAATTCGAGCCTGTTCGGTATGGTATATACCAGGCTGGGTTTTGATCGTAAAAATTACGAAAATGCCGAGCGGCCTGTGATACTTGATTGGTAAAGCCAAACCATTGAGCATCGCAAGGTGCGCCATCTGGACAACCAAAGCCCATGGCTGTGCGATACTGCCAAGGGTAAGGCCAGTCGTCAGTGATGAGGCCGTTTTCTTTTTGGAGTGTAACGAGTAAGACCTGCGGATTAATGCTGTAATTTTGGGCTTGCTCCCAGATAATTTGCGCAGCACTCTTACCGCCTTCGTTATAATTTTTTAGGCAGGTCCAGGGTGGATTGGCGCCTTGTGAGCTTGGGCCTGGTGCGTGGTACGTGTCGCAGGTAGGGACTTTTGAATTTAGGAAGTTCTGAATATCCCCTACAGACATTGAGCTCTTGTTAGTAAATACCGAATCATCTATGATGCGGCCGGCGTCAAAGCTTGCCGCGCTAGCCGCTCTGGGTATAAATAATGCGATAGCCAAAAAAGATAGTACTACTAAGCTTGTTAACTTAATTTTGAATATTTTGTTCATTGTACAGTCACCTTCCTTTCTTCTGAGCTGGCAGAGCCCTTAGGCCCACTTACATCTATCTGGGCTGTCCACTCGCCTTTTGGTGCGAATTCAGAGCTGCTGATACTGAAACCATTACATATATAGTACGACACCTGGTAGCCTATTGGTGCGGATTTGGTAATCTTTTTACTGCCATTGGTTAGTTCTAAGGTGCAAGTGCCAGATGTCTCACCGTCAACAAGTGCATTAACATAGACTGTGCTGTCGGATTGACCTATTGAGGTGATACTTACTGATGTCTTAGATGCAGTTTGCTTGGCTTGGCCAGGCTGCTGCTCGTAATTTTTATTGTCAGTTGACTTGGCATTTTCGGCATCCTTAGCTTCGGTCTGCTGCTTAGTGGCTTCGCTTGCCTGCAAAGAGCTAGTGGGCTTTGGCCTAGTATTGTACCAGTAGCCAGCTAACCCGACAGATAGGGCCACGCCTAATATGACGATTGTGATAATTAATTTATTTGTTTTATTTTTATATTTCATATATTTAAATTTATTATATCATATACGTAAACGCTTTGTGGCCTTGGTTGTGACCATGCTAAACTCTCCCGGCAGTATTGCTATTCCAGATAGACCTAAAGCTTGCATCATACAATACTAAATTGCCGTCATCTTGCATGAATAAGGTTTTAGCTCCGCGGTTTTGTGTATATGACGCCCAGACAGCTCTAGATGGTGAATATATAACCATATTGCCATCTCCCTGAATTACGAATAAGCTGGCGCCTGTATTCTGAGTGCTAGTCCACCATGTTGCTCTATTTGGGGAGTAAAGTACTAAGTTGCCATCCCCTTGCATAATTAATCTGTATTTGCCGTTCGGAGAAACGATTGAGCTATTTAGGCTTAGTCCTTGATTTGGCGACAAGTAGTTTGGCGCAACAATGACTGGTGGCGGAGTTGCTCCTCCGACATTAATAGAGGTGCTTGTGGACTGCCCAAACCAACTCCACCCTTCAGCAACTAGGCCGAAGGATTCGTTGTATATATTTACTGCTACTGGAGCTTTAATTGAGAAGCTGAATGTTGCATTTTGCCCAGGAGCAACCACAGACTCGGTCATTTTGGCTGGCCTGTTTGCACCAAGCCAAGTGCTTGTACTAAATTGGCTCGATCTATCTTGGGGCGCTGAAGTACCAAGATTAACTGAATATTTACCACTATTGTACCAATACGTATTGCCGGTGTTCTTCATGACAATTGCTACATTTGCCGTGCCTCCTGCAGCAATTGTGGTTGGCATGTTATTACTAACCACGCTTGAGCTCAAATTGCCAGCTGCCACACTTGGATTAAAGAATAGGCCTAGCTCATTCATCCAGGTGTTGCCTTCTGCTAGAAGATTAAAGTATTCTTTGTAATTACCTGGGCTAGTTGGGGCTTGAACCTCGAAGGTAAATGTTCCGATACCTCCCGTAGTAACATTGGCTTCATTGAGCTGGGCTGGCCTGGCGCAATTTACCCAAGTGGCTGTGCAAAAATTACTAGATCTATCTTTAGATCTGTCTGTTCCTAGGCGTACGGGGTTTGATCCTGAGTTAGTCCATGTCGCAGTGCCGGTGTTTTTAGCCGACAAGGTCCAGGTGGTTTTCTGGCCAGCAACTAGATTGCCAGAGGCACTTTGGCCAACGTACTCCCA
Organism: Patescibacteria group bacterium UBA4664; assembly: GCA_943353705.1. Lineage (GTDB taxonomy): Bacteria > Patescibacteriota > Saccharimonadia > CAILAD01 > BJGX01 > CALRAY01. The sequence goes on from CALRAY010000001.1 coordinate 6,606, forward strand.
GCTGTAAGTGCCGGTGAGTGGTTTTTGGGCATTTAGCCTGCCATAGCCATACTCTTTAGTGAAATTTTGACCCGACATGCCACTAACTTTATCTGCACTACTTCTCATGATCACTTCTACCTGAGCTGGCGTTAGGGTAGGGTTTTTATCTAAGAGTAATGCAACCGCGCCCGAAACTATTGGTGTTGCAATTGATGTTCCATTGGCGCTTGTTGTATATAAACTTGTCTTGTTTGTTGCAGACATGAAGGTTGTTCGAATCGTTCCGGCGCCTGGGGCAACTAAGTCTAGGTTGTCTCCGTAGTTACTAAAAGACGCCCTGGTATCATTAATATCTGTTGCGCCAACGGCAATAACATTTGAATAATTTGCAGGGTAAACTATACAATCACAACCACTGTTGCCCGAGGCCGCGACTACAGACACGCCATTTGCTATGGCATCATTAATAGCTGACTCCATAATCGGATCAGCGCTAAATGAACCCAAACTTAAATTTATAATTTTTACCCCTTTGGATACTGCGTAGTTTATTGCGGTAGCAACTGTAAAAGTGGATCCATTGCCGTCATCATTGAGGGCTTGGATTGGTAAAATTTTTGCATTCCACCCGACCGAAGCAACACCCGTGCCGTTATTAGTTGATGCCCCTACGAGCCCTGCGACCATAGTGCCGTGATAGACAAATGCTCCTGTATCACCGGCCATTGGGCTGTTGTCGTTATTTATAAAGTCATAGGCATTTGCAATATCAAACTTTCCAGATAGATCCTGGTGGTCAAGGGCAAAGCCAGTATCTATAACCGCCACCTTAGTTGCGCTTGAGCTCTTGGATAAATCCCAAGCCGATGGAGCCGAAATCTTATTTAGGTCCCACTGGGAGCTATACAGTGGATCGTTCGGAGTTGCTAGAGCTCTATAAATGATATTGTCTTGTGTTTTGATAGTGCCTGAAGTGTTGGTTGGTATTTTGATGTCTGATTTTGGGATATTTATCTTATAGCTTGTCGAGCCTGCAATATTACTAATTTCATCAACTCCAATATTGTTGGCTTGGGCTACTAAAATTCTATCGGCTTCATTTTCTATTGTAATAATTGCTGAGTCTTTTGCAGCCTGGGGTGCATCAGGATTAGGCTTATCTGGATTATAGGTATTTTTATTGCTCGGAGAATTTTCGACAATTGCGTTTTTATTCTTGAGCGGATTTGAAATCATAAAAATAAAAGCCGTCATTACAACAATCGAGATAGCCAAGAATGAAAGGATGGCAGCTTTTTTGGATTTCATAAATTCATTATACCCCAATACCAGTAATGCTATTAATTATGTAATTTTGTTTGCTATAATACGCCAATGATAATAGTTATTATAGCTGGCGGACAAGGTACTAGGCTGTGGCCCCTAAGCCGGCCTGACCAGCCAAAACACCTACTAAGCCTCATAAATGAGTTCTCGCTTTTACAAAATACCATCTCAAGAGTTGAGGGGCTGACTAGCAAGATATATATAGTTCCTGAGGCATCTCATGCAGAGGATGTAAAAAAACAACTGCCTAAATACAAAGACAATATAATCACCGAGCCGACTAGGCGCGGAACTGCACACTGCATACTTTTTGCTCTAGCAGAGCTCAAAAAAATTGCGCCACCTGACGAAGTTATTGTATTTTTACATGCCGACCACCATATAGGCGATACGCAATCGTTCCAAGAAACAGTCAAGGCAGCGTCTAAGGCCTCGGGCGAGCTTGGCAAAATCACCCTAATTGGCGTAGCACCGGACTATCCTGCCACTGGATTTGGGTATATAAAGACCGGTAAGGAAGTAACTAATGAATATGGCATACCAGTACTTAAGGTTGAAAAATTTATCGAAAAGCCCGATGACAAAAATGCCAGAAAATACTTCAAGAGTAACCAATATTTATGGAATCTTGGGCTTTTTGCTGGCTCTCTTGAAACTTTTGAAAAAGAAATAAAACAGAGTAACGCCGCGTTATGGAAAAGGTATTTAGTATTGCAAAAAAGTGGTGCTGAAAAAGCCTATTTTAAGTTTCCAAACGAACCAATTGATACCGAGCTTATAGAAAAAGTACAAGACCTCGTAGTACTACCGGGCCGTTTCGACTGGGCAGATGTTGGTAGCTTTAAAGACCTTTACGAAATACTGCGTAATGGCGAGAGTAATGTGCATAAGGGCCAAGTCTATGACATTGATAGTAAAGAAAGCCTAGTAATAGCGAATAATAAACCGATAATTACGATTGGGCTTGATAATATGATTGTGATTGATACCGACGAAGGAATATTGGTTTGTCCCAAAGACAAGTGCCAACTCGTTAAAGATGGTGTAGGCAAAATTAAAAAATAGTTATTAACAGAATTCATAAAATATTGTATAATTACCTTGAAAAAGGTGAAAAAAATATGAATAAAAAGCTAAAAACCTGGTGGTCGCAATCGAAAACCTGGCATCATGTGCTACTCGGATTAGGCATGGTGGTGTTTTTATTTATGTTTGGGATATTTACCGTTCGTATATTCAACTACAACAAAGTTCTGCCTGGAGTTTCCGTGCGGGGAATAAACATCGGTGGCCTCACTGTCGACCAGGCTATTACTAGGCTTGATGCCCAGACATCGCAATACCTTAAGTCAGATGTTAGCTACATGCTCAACGGAAATGCATCCATACTCAAGCCAGAGCAATTAGGTATAAATTTTGATAATAGAGAAATGGCCAACAGGGCCTTTATGATTGGTCGCGAAAATGACATCGTAACCGATATCGCGACCCAAGTTACGCTCCCCTTCGCGAAAGAGGATATTATGCAGATCAATGTAGATAGGGAATTATTTAGCAATTCTTTAATCGAGTTTAATAATATTTCTGCAAAACCCTCCCAGAATGCTTTCTATTCTTTCAAAGATGGGAAAATATCTGTGACCGAAGGCAAAACTGGCCAAAAGATAGATATGGGCTTGGCTATACTCGGTTTAACCAGACAATTATCTGACTTAAAAAGCTCAATTGAAATGCCCATCGATACAGTTCCGCCGAGCCTTACCAATGATCTATTACAGAGGCAACTAAGCTCCGTAAATAATATTGCCAAGCAAGCTATATCTCTAAGCTATGGTTCTAAAAATTGGGAAATATCCCAGCAAAAATTACTCGATTGGCTGTCTGTTGAAAAACAAGAAAAGCCAATTAGGGAAGATTTGCTAAACAAATACTATAAGATGCAAACCCAATTGGGAGACTTTAAAATTGAAAGACAAAATGTCGTGGCGTTTCTTAATGGTATTTCTGGCGAAATAAACCAAGAAGCTATAGATGCCACGCTGGCAATTTCCAATGGCCGCGCAACTGTATTCAAACAAAGTAAAGATGGTAAGAGCTTGAATACCCAAAGAAGTGCTGACGCCATTATAGTAGCTACTCAGTCAAGTTCTAGTGCCCCAATCGAACTAGATGTAGACGTCAAAAAGGCTGCAGTGGCTGACGACAATATAGATAGCTTGGGCATTAAAGAATTGATTGGTGAGGGTGTAAGTTATTTTCCAGGAAGTACGCCCCAAAGACTTCAAAATATTAACGTTGGCACATCTCGATACAAAGGAGTCTTACTAAAACCCGGCCAAGTATTTAGCTTCGGTGAAATTTTAGGTGAAGTTGGGGCTGCACAAGGGTATGCAGAAAGTAAGGTAATTCTCGATGGTAGGCAAGAATTCCAGTATGGCGGTGGGTTATGCCAAGTTAGCTCGACTATATTTAGGGCTGCCCTTAATGCTGGCTTGCCCATACTAGAGCGCACTAATCATTCCTTCCAGGTGGGATATTACACCCAGCCATATGGAGTGCCGGGGGTTGATGCAACAATTTACTACCCTGCTGTGGATTTTAAATTCAAAAATGATACTAGCAAGTACATACTAATAGAGCCTGAGATGGTTGGCACAACATTAACTTTCAGACTTTATGGCACAAAAGAAAAAGAAGGCAAACTGCGGGGGCCGTTCTTTGACTTCGGTAGCACTAACGTGAATGCGCCTAGCCAAACTACCTTCTTTAGGGATGTAGTAAAGAATGGCATAGTAACAAAAACCGATACCTTCACTACTTACTATAAATCCGCTCTCGACTTCCCTTCCTCGAACTAATTATTTACCGATACAAAAGTTGCGAAATATCGAATCAATTATTTGTTTATTCGCATGCTCGCCGGTTAGTTCGTTAAGATCAACTATAGTGCTTTCGAGCTCAGTTCCAATAATATCAAAGGTCAATGAATTTAAATTATGATTAAGATTAGTCAGCGAATGCTCAACACTAGATAATATGTTTAATTGCCTCTGGGTAAGTATTTGAAGACTATTACTGACTGCTGAGGATGATAGCTTAGATATTTCACTTACCAATACGTCAATTCCAAATTTATCTTTAGTGCTAATATTTATACCAGTTTTACTCTTTTCAATGTCAGCCTTAGTATTTACCCTAATTGTTTTTGGGTTATCAATAAATTCTCCTAGATTATGAGATTTGATGTACGCAAGAGTTTCTTTCTCCTTGCCTGGCTCAACTAAGAGTAAGACAATATCTGCCGACTTGATATTTTCTATAGACTTTTCAATACCAATCTTCTCTATTTCATCAGGCTTGGAATTTAACCCTGCCGTATCTATGAATTGGTAGGTCATTCCTTCTATCTCGACTGTTTCGGATACCGTATCGCGCGTAGTACCGGCCTTATTAGTAACAATTGACCTCTCAAATCCTAAAATAGAATTCATCAAGGAGCTTTTACCAGCGTTCGGTAGTCCTATTAATGCAATATTTATACCCGACCTAAGCTTTGGAAGAATTTCTGAACCAGTTTTTATAGCTTTAATCTTATTTATTATTTTTTCTAAGCTTATTTTTATATCTTCTTTGCTAAGAGCCGGTAAATCTTCTTCGGAAAAATCCAAATCCGCTGCAACAGCAGAACTTATTTTAGTGGTGTCTGTAATAATATCTGAAATATTTTTACTGAATTCACCTGCTAGCTGTCTGGTTGCTAGCCTAGCTAATTGTGTATTTTCGGCCGACACCAGCTCCATTATGGCTTCTGCTTGGGTGATGTCTATCTTGCCGTTATAGTAGGCTCGCTCGCTAAATTCGCCAGGCTTAGCTGGCTCAACCCCCGCCTTAAACATTACATTTAAAATATTTTCTTGAACTATCCTAGATCCATGGCAGTGTATTTCTAGCATTTCTTCGCCTGTGAATGTTGCTGGGGATTTAAAATAGACAATCATAGAATGGTCAATTTTTTCATCTCCATCATATATCCAAGCAGGCTTAATATAATTAGCTATCGGTTTTACTGATTTTTTTGTTAATAATGAGTAAAGCTCTAGGCACCTAGGCCCCGAAACTCTTATTACAGCTATGGCGCCTCGCCCAGGGGCTGTGGCTGTGGCGGCTATTGTCGTATTCATTAGCGCTTTTTTATTACTATATGACGGTCCAAATCATCGCCTTCACTGTCGGTAATAATATCTGCATCTTCAGCAAGCATAGTATGGACTGAGCGACGCTCAAATGCGTTCATAGGGCTCATATGTTGGTCCTCGCCTGTTTCTCGCGCCTTATCTGCAAGCTCTTGAGCGACAGCCTGTGCTTTTTTTATACGATCCATTCTATAGCCATTGATATCTATTCCCACATACCCTGCTTCATGGTTATTTTTACGATAGATTGAATTTATTACGGCCTGGACCGACCTCAGGTTCTCGCCACCCTTTCCTATTATTAGTGCTGAGTCGTCTGATTTGATTGTTAAAAATATAGGTTCATCAGAATCTATCTGGACGGTTGCGGGTAAACCCATGCTATCTAGGAGCTTTTGGGTTATATCTTTGGCTTCTAGGGCTGACACTATTTTTTACCTTTTTTAGGTTTCTTCTTAACTTTCGGCTTAGGAAGCTTTTTAGTCGCTTTACTTGTGTCGCCCTTTCTAATGACTTTGACGACATCCATTTTTTCCATTTCATCTACTTCTCCGCGCATAATCAGCCATTGCTGGAAGATTGCAATAAAGTTAGTGGTTATCCAGTATGTAGGTAGAGCTGCGGGCAGACCCCATGCGATAAATACAGTTAAGGCTGGGAAGGTGTAATTCATGAATGATGTCATCTTTGCTTGTGGGTCAGCTGCATCAGTCTTTTGTTTGCGTGGGGTAATCATCTTGACCTGCACGAACTGTGTAAGACCAGCTATTATCGCCAATAAGTAGCTTGGTTTTGCCATATCTATCAAGCCAAATAGTGTGGTGTTAAATGCCGTCTGACCTGAAAGTATCGAAGAAATATAAGAAAGATTCTTAACAGGCTCATATAGTAACTTTTCAACGCCATCAATCGAGCCAGTGGCTTTTTGGAATACGACAAACATTGCAATAAGTATTGGGAATTGCAAAATTGCAGGCAAACAGGCCGAAAAAGGATTAACTTCCTTTTCCTTATACAGCTCCATGAGCATTGCTTGCTCTTTTTGCTTATCTCCACCGGCCTTAATCTTAACTTTAGATATATCACCCTGCAGTGATTGCATTTTCTTTTGGCTATGAAGCTGCTTGCTTGCGAGTGGCCACAATATTAGGCGAATTAGTATCGTTAAAAGTATAATCGCAACACCAAAGTCGTGGCCTGGGATTATTCCATATATTAAAAATAGTGCATTTACTAGTGGTGCTATTAGTATTGTATCAAAAAATTGTCCAATCATTTTCTCTCCTCTTCTATGAACCTAAAGTCTATTTTAGGCTTTGATAATGGGTTACATTGTACTATACGAAAGATACTTATACCAACTCCTTTGATTGCTCCATGCTTATTAATTACTAATTTGTAATACTCACTACAACTCGGGTAGTGTCTACAGTACCCGTAAGGGTAATTTACTTTTCGAGGGCTATGGTCGGGTGATAATGTGCGCTGATACAGCTCGATTGATTTGATCATTAACTTTTTCATATTGTTAATCTTTCTAATAGCTTTTTTATCTCATCCTGTAGTTCGCTTGGCTTAATGCCCGAAAAGTCGCGACGAATTAATATAATAATCTTGGTGGGTTCTTTAATGTCATTAAACATATCCTCTACTATTCCGCTGGCTCTGCGCCTGAGCGTATTACGTACTACGGCGCTTTTAGATATTTTCTTGGATACTACAAATCCAACCTGTGAATACTTTAAGTTGGATTTCGTGTAATACAAAACAAGGTTTGGCGTAGCAAACCTCTTAGCAGTCTTGTAGAGTCTCTGGAAATCACTATTTTTGCGGAGTCGGTATGTCCGCGCTAGCATTTAGGCAGATAGCCTTGTTCGACCCTTGAGCCTTCTTCTTTTCAAGATAGCTCGGCCTGCTGTAGACGACATACGTTTCATAAAGCCATGTACTCTTTGTCCATGACGTTTCTTTGGTTGATAAGTTCGCTTCATAACTCAACTATTGTATAACAAAAATGAAAATAATTCAATTATCCACATGTCATGATATATTTTTGTGTTTTAAGTGTTGAAATTGTGGAAAACACCTCCCCGAATAGTGTATAGTGGATAAAAAGAGAGGGTGGATGGACAATAAATTACAAACAGTTTGGGGGTCTGTTTTAGGCGAGCTGGAGATAGTTCTATCACAAGCTAACTTTCAGACCTGGCTTAAGGGAACGGAATTAGCCAAGTTAGATGGTAATAAGGCGATTATTTTTGTTCCTAATATTTTTACTAGGCAATGGATTCAAGATAAATATCACCAAGAAATACTCAATGCCATACGCAAGGTCGATACTAATATTAGTAATGTAGAATACACCACCAAGAAAACTAGTGTAGAAACTGCGCCAAAACCAAAAACTGATGACAACTCCATTAGAATGCCAATTAATAAGGCGCGAGAAAAGTATTCAAACCCCAATTCTGGTCAATCGAGTATTGAATCTTATGGTGAGTTTAGGCCTAATGAAAAGTATAAATTCAATAATTTTATTACGGGCTCGAGTAACAAATTAGCCTTTTCGGCAGCTCAGTTAGTGAGCGAGAAACCAGGCGAGATGTATAATCCCCTATTCCTGTATGGGCCAGCTGGAGTTGGTAAGACTCACTTACTATGGGCTATTAGTAATGAAATACACGCACGCGATCCTAAAATGAAAATACTCTATTCGACTAGTGAAGAATTTATTAATACTTTCTTGTCAGCTATTAGAAAGGGAGAGAAATTCACAAATAAATATCGAGTTGCTGATGTTTTATTAATTGATGATATGCAGTTTATAGCAGGAAAGGAAAGGACTCAGGAGGAATTCTTCCATACTTTCAATGCGCTCCATCAGTACAACAAGCAGATTGTATTATGTAGCGATCGTCCACCTAAAGAAATACCGACACTCGAAGAGCGTCTTAGGAGTCGATTTGAATGGGGCATGGTTGCTGATATCCAGCCGCCAGATTTCGAAACTAGAGTAGCGATACTTATGAATAAGGCTAATTCCCACTCTATAGAACTGAATATGGATGTGGCAGAATTTGTTGCCACTCATATCGATAATAATATCCGCGAGCTCGAAGGAGCCCTGACTAAAATAATAGCTCAATCTAGGCTACATGGTGAACCAATAGACCTATCTCTAGCTCAAGAAGTGCTAGGTATGTACATACAAAAAAGCCAAGTTAAGGTTAATGCAAAGACGGTATTAGAAAAGACCGCTGCTTACTACGAGATAAGCTATAACGATATAACTGGCACTAAAAGATCTCGCGATATTGTAGTTCCTAGACAGGTAGCGATGTTTATAATGCGCGAGGAGTTGAGCTTAAGTTTTCCAAGAATAGCCAAGAGTTTAGGTGGTAAAGATCACACCACGATAATGCATGGGGTCAAAAAAATTAAGACCCAGTCGGCTAACGATTCCGTAATGAGCCAAGATATTCAGTCAATTAAAAAGCTGTTGGTAGGCTAAAGGTATGTGGATAAGTATGTGTAAAGATAGTGTATATCTTGTGCAGAAGAGTCTTTTTATTCACAATAAATTAACGCTTGACGAATTGAATAATTTAGAAAGTGTTAATAACAAGGATGTTTTACATAATTTGTTAATTAGTTTTCATAAACTTATACCTAGTGCTTTTTACCTTTATGTAAGGCTTTTAAAGTCTTTTACACTGTTTCCACATAGCCTATTACTATTACTACTATCTATTAAATTAAATATAATAAATAAGACAGTTAAGAAAGGAAAGTTAAATTGAAAGTTGCTATAAAAGTTAAGAATTTATTAAAAGCAGTTAATATCTGCTCAAGATTAGTGAGTAGTCGATCCTCACTCGAAGTGCTGGGTAATATTTTGATTGAAACAGATAAAAATATATTAAAACTAAGCTCTACAAATCTTGATTTAGCTATCACAACCAAGCTTGGTGCAAAGGTCGAGAAAGAAGGAAAGATATCGATACCAGCTAAGCTACTTGGGGAATTGATTAATTCCATATCTGAAGATACTTTGCAACTCATTGCTGACGATTCAAACATGACCATCAAGGGAAGCGGTATCCATAGCCGACTAAATGGCGTATCTGCCAGTGAATTCCCTACCCTGCCGAAGCTAACTAGTACTAAATCAATCAAATTCTCCTCTGAAGAAATTAAAAAGAGCTTCGAGAAAGTGGTCGCCAGTGTTAGTATCGACGAATCTAGGCCGGTACTGGCGGGAATATTTTTTAGTATTAGCTCCGGCCAAATGGTTCTAGCAGGCACCGATAGCTACAGATTATCTGAAATTAAAAGCAAATATGATTCCAAGGAGGATATTAGCTGCATCATCCCCGTCCGAACTGTAACGGAGCTACTTCGACTGATTTCATCGGAAGAAGTTAATGAAATAGAGATAATAATTGGCGAATCTGAAATATCTTTTATGGTTGGTGATAGCCAGCTAATATCCCAGCTTACAGAAGGTAAATACCCTGATTATCAAAAGATTATTCCAGAAAGCACTACGACCACTATCGAGTGCGATAAGGACAAGCTAGTCGAGGCAGTCAAGGTGAGCTCTGTATTCGCTAGAGAAAGCTCCCACGGAATAACACTAAAAGTAACTAAAGATGAACTAACACTAGATGCACAGATGAGCGACGTTGGTGAGAACACCATAAAAATACCCGTAAAAAAGACCGGCAAAGATGCTTCCATAAACATAAATGCCAAATACATCACCGATATCCTATCTGTGATAAACGATAAGACCGTAATAATTGGTATCAATGACAAGCTCGACCCGCTATTGATTAATCCTAAATCCAAGGACAATAGCGAAGTTCATATCATCATGCCACTTCGTAGCTAATGATTAAATCCATTAAATTAACAAACTTTAGGTCGCACAAAGACTTGACGGCTGATTTTGAAAATAACACAGCTATTATTGGTAAAAATGCGGCTGGCAAAACTAACATCCTAGAGGCTATTTACTACTCATTCATAACTAAGTCGTTCCGCTCTACTCAATCCTCACTAATAAATCGCGACTCAGATTTTATGAAAATAAACCTAGACTTCGGTACTGATAAAACCGATAGTATGGAGTATCGCATTAAGCAAAGCGGTAAATACACTTCTAGGACGATTACACTTAATGGCGTCAATAAGCCTGCCTCAGGTATTATTGGCCTGCAACCCATAGTAATTTTTGTGCCTGATGATGTGCGTATCATTACAGATGGCCCGTCTTTTAGGCGCAATCTTATAAATAGTATTATCATACAGACATCCAAGGACTACCTTAGGGCCTTAAATGTGTTTCAGAAAATACTAAATCAACGCAATAGACTTCTATATAGTTTGAAAAACAGATTAACAACAAGCCGAGATCAGCTATTTGTTTATAATCTCCAGATGTCCGAACCGATAAGTGTTATATATAAATACCGCGATGACCTAATAGACTTTATGAATAAAAATATAAGCGCTAAATACTCCATGATTAGCGGCAGCCCAGACAAAGTGCATCTAGACTATTTGAATAGTCTACCTAAAGACAAGGAAGATATTCTAAGCTCATTAGAAGCCCATACAGATGCCGATATATCGGCTGGCTTCACAATCAAAGGTCCACACAAAGACGAGCTCATAGTGTCTCTAAATGGCTTCTCGTCGAGGGATAATTTATCGCGCGGGGAAAACCGATCGCTATCACTTGCGATAAAGCTCACAGAGATAGATTACATAGATTTAAAGACTGGCAGTCCCCCACTACTTCTACTTGATGATGTTCTTAGTGAGCTTGATAGCGACAGGCAAAAGCATTTACTAGAACAGTCTAAAAAACAGCAAACCATAATCACATCAACCGAAATAGATAGTAGCATCAAGGGCTACAAGGTAATTGAAATTTAATGGATCATATTAAAAAAGACTTAAAAAAGTATGGCTCATTCAAGTCTAAGCTTGATGATTTATTGATAATCAAGAATGCAATAAAAAAAGCTACCAGTATAGAGCCAGAATCAGTAAGTGTTAAGAACGGAGTATTATTTATAAAGACCAATAATAACTACGAATCTTTAGAGCTTAGGATGCAAATAGATAGATTAAAAAGTTTAACCGGCAAAGACAAAATAAAAATTTTCTAGAGGTTTTTTGCTTCTTTTGGAGTCCATACTATCTGGTAGTCATTCGGATTAATACCATTGTCTCTGAGGTATTTTAGAGCCTCATTCTTATAAGCTAGTATAGTAGCCTTATCTTCAAAATTAAATTTGTCTAGCAGTAATATAATATTTAGTTTTAAACCCTTACCCTTTGAATCTAATTCTGATAGTAGAGTGTACTCGATTGCAAAATTGTCTGAATATTTCGGCAATATATTAATCGCTGGATCATCGATGTTGCCTACGTCAGTATCGTTTATTTGCTTTTTCTTCTCGCTATCACTTAATTGCCCATACGGAGTAAAGGCACCCTGGAATTCATATTTTATGTATTTAATATTCTGCCCATCCTTGGATTTAATATTACTAAGCTCAATTTGGTATTTTTTAGCCTGGTTAATATTAGATACAAATAAAACTAATTGACCTTTATTTATTTGAGCACTTATAGATAGCCCTTCGGTTGCGAGCATTTGCTTGCTTAGATCTATATTAGCTAAGTCCTTATTGAAATTAAATTTTACCTGCCCTGAACCGCCATTAATTTTACTATTGGGGGCTGGGTTAATGTTTAGAACTTGGAAGAAAAAGTTTATATATATAACCCAAGCTGAAATTAAAATTATCACAATTATTACGATAATCCATATTGCTGCTTTCTTGTAAGATTCCATTATTTAGCTCCTTTCGGTGTGCCATATCCGCTGATGTAGTCGGCATTATAGTTTTCCTGGGTCTTCTCTTTTAGGCTATTAGACTCATTGCCGCCAATAGTGGTGAATTTAAGCCCGTCGACACTAACTACGATATTAACATGGCTTTCGAATGGTTTTTTACCCTCTTTGTAAATAGCTATATCGCCAGGCTGGGGTACATACCCGCTTCTAGCAGGGTGGAATGTACCAGCATTTTCAAAGTAAGATCTAACCGATGCTACGGCTGGAATATAATAACCATTCTCCCCTGCACCACCGGTAAATGGAGCCCCAGCCTGTTTTAATACATAGCTAACAAAGGCAGCACACCAAGGAATTTTCTCGGTTCCTAGAATATATTTCTGTCCGCCCACGTTTGGTCCAGTAGCAAGTTCTGTTCTTGCTACCTCCACAACACTAGTTGTCGAACCAGATTCAACAGTTGCCCCACAGCTACTTGAGGACGTTGAACCTGAAGAGCTACTTGCCGATGGAGCGGTAGTTCCACTGAATTCATCAAATATCTTTTTAGCATTTGCTTTTCTTACAATCGAGGTAGCCGCCCTGAGTCGTTCGGCTGGCTTCTCGTATTGGTACAAGAACAGATCCGAAGCTTCTTCGATAGTTTTGGTGTCTTTCATTTTCTGATATAAGCCCTTATATACACCCACGGTCATTTCATTCCAGAGGTAATCAAGCTGAATTCCTAGATCTCCACCCTTCTTTCCATTTTTTGCAGCCCAGTCTCTAAGCCCTTGCTTTAAACTTTTACTAGTAAATT
>CALRAY010000002.1 GCA_943353705.1 Patescibacteria group bacterium UBA4664
AAAAAAACTGAGAAGCGCTTAGGTCTCATGAACTGAGAAACCAATCTGTTTACTCAGGTTTTATTATTTAATAACCAAGGATTCAATGAAAGCATTACTAGCTAAAAAAGTCGGAATGACCCAAATATTTGATGCCAATGGAGTACGCAGCGGTGTTACTGTACTTGAAGTTGGCCCTTGTGTTGTTACTGCCCTCAAGTCGGTAGAGACCGATGGCTATAGTGCTGTTCAAATTGGCTATGGTGAAGCTAAAAAGCTATCCAAGACTCAAGCCGGACAGCTTAAAAAATCAGGTGCTAAAAGTACTGTTCTACGCGAAGTTCGTAATGACGAAATTATAGAAGTTATCGAAGGAGAAGACCAACCAACTCAGCTTAAAATAGGCGACAAGCTCACAGCAGAGATGTTTGAGGTAGGTGAAAAGATTGTAGTTTCGGCTATTTCTAAGGGTAAAGGCTTTGCTGGCACAATTAAGCGTCATAATTTCAATACTGGCCCTAAGACTCATGGTAGCCATAACTATCGAGCCCCTGGTTCAATTGGTTCAGGTTATCCTCAGCACGTATTTAAGGGTATGAAAATGGCAGGCCAAATGGGCCATGAAAAAGTAACCATTAAAAATCAAAAGATTGCCATGGTTGACGTTGAAAATAACTTAATTGCTGTAGTAGGTAGCGTGCCAGGTCCAAGGCGCGGAATTGTAATGATCAAGGGAGCTAAATAATGAAAGCAATTAGTTATTCTAAAGTCGGCGCCGAAAAGGGCAGCGTAGAGCTACCTAAGTCTATTTTTGGAGTAGAATCTAACGCCGATCAGCTTAAGCTAGCCTATAACCGCTTTTATGATAATATTCGCACGAATAACGCCAAAGTACTCAACCGCGGTGATGTTTCTGGTGGTGGTAAAAAGCCTTGGAAGCAAAAAGGTACTGGACGTGCTAGATTCGGATCAAGCCGTAACCCTATCTGGAGACACGGTGGTGTAGCATTCGGCCCAACTGGTAACGAAAACTATTCTAAGGACATGCCTAAGAGTATGATTCGATCGAGTCTTAAACAGGCCTTAAGCTTAAAGATAGACCAGATTAAAGTCGTCGAGGCATTTGTGGCAAGTGAGTATAAGACTAAATCAATTATCGCTATGATTGATAAGATTGGCGCAGAAGGATCGATACTTATAACAGCCCCTAAACTAGGTGAAAAATTTATTGCTTCAGCCAGAAATATACCTGGAATAAAGCTACTTTCCGTAAAACAGCTGAATGTTGCAGCGATTTTGGATGCTGATGCAATCTTAATAGACCCAGAAGGCCTTAAAGAACTTGAAGTATGGCTTGGATCTACCAAGAGTGCATCAAGAAAAGCTAGCTTAAAAGCAGGAGCAAAGAAATGACAATCGTAACACTTAAGCCGGTAATCACTGAAAAAAGCATGAGTATGGCAGCAAAAGGCGTTTATCTATTTGATGTTAATGCCAGAGCTAATAAGCCACTAATAGCTACTGCAGTAAAAAATCAATTTAAGGTCGATGCAGCCCAGGTTCGCATCCTTATCATAAAAGGCAAAGTTAAGAAATTTAAGGGTATTTCGGGTCAGCGTACAGATAAGAAGCGAGCCTATGTTACCGTAAAGAAAGGTCAAAAAATATCTGTTTTTGACATCAGTGAGGAGAAGAAGTAATGGCAATTAGAACTCTTAAACCTAATACAGCTGCACGCCGAAATATGAGCGTAGCTGACTTCTCTGAGCTAACAAAGAAAAAGCCAGAAAAATCACTAACTAGGCCAATTACTAGAAAGTCTGGACGTAATAACCAAGGACGAATCACTACTCGCCATCGAGGTGGTGGAGCAAAGCGTGCCTACAGAATTATTGATTTTAAATTCGCAGCCGCTAAGAATGCAGAAATTATCGCCCTAGAATATGATCCTAATAGAACTGCCAATATTGCACTCGTTAAACTAGAAGATGGTAGCAAAGCCTATGTGCTTGCCACCGCTAATATGAAGGTCGGTAAAAAAATTAACTCAGGCAGTGAAGCTGAGATTAAGCCCGGCAATAGGCTTAAATTGAAAGATATTCCAGTTGGTTCTGTAATTTGTAATATCGAAATGCAGCCAGGTAGAGGTGGGCAGTTGGCACGAAGTGCAGGAGCACGCGCCCAGCTAGCGGCTCGTGAAGGAGATTGGGCTCAGATTAAGCTTCCTTCAGGTGAAGTTCGACTAATTCATGTTGAATGTATGGCCACTGTCGGCCAGATCGGCAATGCCGACCATCAAAATATTACTATTGGTAGCGCAGGTCGCAAGCGCCATATGGGCCGACGACCATCAGTTCGTGGTAAGGCTATGAATCCATCTGATCACCCTATGGGTGGTGGTGAGGGACTCAGTGGTCCTGGCCGTATTCCAAGAACACCTTGGGGTAAGGTAGCCATGGGACTTAAGACAAGAAGGCGTAAATCAACCAGTGCCATGATTATTCGTGGCCGCGGAAAGGGAAGGAAATAAATGAGTAGATCGAGCAAAAAAGGACCATTTATTGATCCTAAATTACTTCGTAAAATTATGGCCCTAGAGATTAATGATAAGACTATTATTAAGACTTGGTCTAGAGCTAGCACAATTAGTCCAGAAATGGTCGGCAAGACCATCGCTGTTCATAATGGCAAGATTCACATGCCTGTATTAGTTTCAGAAAACATGGTTGGACATAAGTTTGGCGAATTCTCACCGACTCGAAAATTCAGAGGACATGGTGGTAAATTGGCGAAAGCTGAAGGAAAGTAAGGAATTATTATGAAAGTTGCAGCAAACATCAAGTATTTAAAGATTTCAGCTCAAAAGCTTAGAGCTGGCGCTGATTTGGTACGTGGCCAAAGAGCAATAGACGCTCAAGTGCTTCTTTTGAACATGCCTCAAAAATCAGCCCGCATGATATCTGCTGGCCTTAAGAGTGCCATTGCTAATGCCGAAAATAATTATAGTCTAAATAGTGCAACTCTACAGATTTCAGAAATCAGAGTTGACCAAGGACCAAAACTTAAACGAGGTCGACCAAGAGCTCGTGGAGCATTCGGACGCATAGAGCACCCTATGGCCCATCTTAGAATTACTTTAGATAGTGGCACGAATGATACAAAAGCAGAAGCAAAAGCACCTGTCAAAACTGATGCTAAGCCTAAGGTAACCACTAAAATCACTAACAAGAAGCGAGGACTAAAGTAATGGGACAAAAAATTAATCCAATCGGATTTAGACTGATCTACACAAAGAACTGGCAGTCAAAATGGTTCGACACTCGCAATTTCGCTAAATCCGTCGCTCAAGATATTCGTATACGTAAATTAATAGAAGATAAGCTAGGCTTTAGGGCTGCTATAGCTAAGGTTGAGATAGAGCGCTCAAGCAATGAGCTTATCGTGTCAATCCACTCGGCAAAGCCAGGTGTTGTAATCGGACGTAGCGGCGTAGGTGTCGAAGCACTTAAAAAAGACCTAGCTAAACTTATCGAAGGAAGCTTCAAGGTCAATATTGAAGAAGTTAAGAATCCTGAAATGAATGCTAAGCTAGTTGCCGAAAATGTAGCTTCACAGCTAGAGAGACGACTACCGTTTCGTAGAGTAATTAAAAGCACAACAGAAGCTGCCGTAAGGGCTGGTTCACTGGGAGCTAAAGTTAGTGTGTCCGGTCGATTGAATGGAGCCGAAATGGCTCGCCGCGAAACATCTGCTGTTGGTAGTATTCCTTTGCACACAATCAAGGCCGACATTGATTACGGAACAGCAGAAGCCAAAACTACCTTCGGGGTGATTGGTGTTAAAGTATGGATTTATAAGGGTTAAGGAGAAGTATTATGTTGATGCCAAGAAAAACTAAATATAGGAAAGCCCAAAAGGGCCGCAATGCAGGCGATGCTACTCGTGGAACCGAGATTAGCTTTGGTAGCTTTGGCTTGAAAGCTTTGCAGAATGAGCGCATCACTTCTCGGCAAATTGAGTCAGCTCGCCGTGCAATGACACGGCACGTTAAGCGAGGCGGTAAGATATGGATTAGAATATTCCCACATACACCAGTTACTCGCAAGCCTGCCGAAGTTCGAATGGGCTCAGGTAAAGGTGCTCTAGATCACTACGTGGCTAAGGTGCAGGCAGGTAAAATTTTATTCGAAATGGATGGTGTGACAGAAGAAGTTGCCAAGGAAGCAATGCGCTTGGCCGCTTACAAATTACCGATTAAGACCAAATTTATGGTCAAGGCGCAGGCCGGAGAAAAAGATGAAAGCTAAAGAATTAAGAAACCAGTCAAATAAGGAATTGCAAAAGAAGTTAGCGGACAATAGAGCTAAGATAGCTCAGCTTGACGTTGATTATCGAACAAAAGAAGTTAAAAATATTCGCGAAATTCGCAGTCTTAAGCGTACTGTAGCAAGAATTTTAACAGTTATGTCTGAGCAAGATAAAGCATTACAAGGAGAACAGTCATGAGTCGAACATTACAAGGAAGGGTTGTATCAACTAAAATGGACAAAACTATCGTAGTGGCCGTAGAGCGTCGCAAGTCGCACCCAATCTACAAGAAGTCTTACCTAGTTACAACTAAGTTTCAGGCTCATGATGAAGATGGTAAGGCTGGAATGGGTGATCTAGTTGAAATTATAGAGACTCGACCAATCAGTAAGAATAAGCATTTTAATCTTTCAAAAATAATTGAGCAAGTAGTTTCTAAATCGGAGGTGGCCGAATGATACAGTCCGAATCCAGATTAAGAGTAGCGGATAACACCGGTGCAAAAGAAATTATGTGCATCAAAGTTCTAGGTGGCAGCAAACGACGCTACGCACGCATCGGAGATGTGATAGTAGCTAGTGTGAAGGTGGCTACACCTAATGGTACTGTTAAGAAAAAAGAAGTTGTTCGTGCTGTGGTTGTTCGTACTAAGCGCGAAGTTACCAGAAAAGATGGTAGCAACGTTCGCTTTGACGAAAACGCAGCAGTTATTATCGATACTAACGATCAGCCACGCGGAACTCGTATCTTTGGTCCAGTTACGCGCGAGCTACGAGACCGTGGATTTATGAAAATTATATCATTAGCACCGGAGGTTCTCTAATGAAGATACTCAAAAAAGATAAAGTTATGGTTATAGCTGGCCGCGATAAGGGAAAGCAAGGAGAAGTACTAGCCGCTTTCCCAGCCGACAATAAGATTGTTGTTGAAGGCGTTAATATTGCGAAGCGACATAGCAAGCCAAGTCAGCTTAACCCTAAGGGTGGAATCGTAGAGATAACTAAGCCAATTGACGTCTCAAAAGTAATGGTCATAGACCCGGTTAGCGGAAAACCAGCAAGAGTTGGCTATAAGCTGAATGCTAAAGGTAAAAAAGAGCGCATTTACAAAGTTTCTAAATTTAAAAATACAAAAGTAAAGAAAGATATCAAGAAAGCCGATATTAAAGGCGGGAAGAAGTAGCCATGAATAGATTGCTTAAACAATACAACGAAAATATACGACAAGAGCTCATGAAAGAGCTTGGTATCGCCAACGTACATCAAATTCCAAAAATTGAAAAGATTGTACTCAATAGTGGTGTAGGCAAGGCCGTTGCAGATAGTAAGCACATGGACCTAGTAGTTGCCACCCTCACTAAGATATCTGGCCAGCAGCCAATCACAACTAAGGCTCAGCACAGTATCGCTAGCTTTAAGCTTAGAGAAGGTATGGTAATTGGAGCTAAGGTCACCCTAAGAGGCGAACAAATGTATAGCTTCCTAGATAGACTTGTGTCAATCGTGCTGCCTCGTGTTAGGGATTTCCATGGTGTTAGCGGTAAAGCATTTGATAAAAGTGGCAATTATAGTCTTGGTTTTTCTGACCAGACTGTATTCCCTGAAATATCTTATGAAGACGCCCAGGCAATTCATGGGTTGCAAGTAACATTAGTAATAAGTGGCGGAAATGCCGAAGCTAGCAAGTTATTGCTTCAAAAGCTAGGTATGCCGTTCGAGAAAGGAGCGAAATAATGGCTCGAAAAGCATTGATCCAACGAGAGTTAAAAAGACAGAAATTAGCAGCTAAATATGCCAATAAACGCGCTCAGCTTCGAGCGGACGGCGACCTAGAAGGATTGGCTAAATTGCCACGCAATTCCAATCCTAATAGGCAGCGCAATCGCTGCGAAATTACAGGACGACCAAGAGGCTATATCGGCAAGTTTGGTCTGAGCAGAATAACATTCCGAGAATATGCCTCCAAAGGGCAAATTCCCGGTGTAACTAAGTCGAGCTGGTAGGAGAATATATATGATTACAACAGATCCAATCGCAGATATGCTAACAAGAATCCGAAACGGAATAATGTCCGACAAGACGGAGGTTATTATTCCTCATTCCAAGCTTAAATATTCAATTGCTGGTATCTTACAAGCTAATGGATATATTGGTAAGGTTAAAGTAGTAGAGCAAGCTGGTTTCAAAAACCTCAGCATTAAGCTTGATGGTTCAAGGCAGCCAGAAAGCCTACTTAGAGTAAGCAAGCCAGGCCGAAGAATATACGCAAAGGCATCCGAAATACCTACAGTCAGAACTGGCCGCGGTATAGTTATTGTATCTACTCCATCAGGCATCATGACCGGAAAAGATGCCCGCAGCAAGGGTGTCGGCGGCGAATTAATATGCGAGGTTTACTAAGATGAGTAGAATCGGACGACAACCTATAGATATACCAGCCGGAGTAGAAGTTATGATTGATGAAAAAATAGTCACTACTAAGGGTCCTAAGGGAGAATTAAAGGTTAAAATTCTCAAAGGCCTTAGCGTGGACAAAACAGATAATAAAATTACTGTCACTCAGGCAGTTGAAGATGCTAATACTCTTAAACAATTTGGACTTTTAAGAACTCTTATAGCCAATACGATAATCGGAGTTTCGGAAGGTTTCACCAAGGAGCTAGAAATAAATGGCGTAGGCTATAGGGCTACTATGAAGGGCAATGTTCTTGAAATGAGCCTAGGATTTTCCCACCCTATAGAATACTCCGCTCCAGAAGGAGTTGTGGTTAGCGTGAACCAGAATATAATTACGGTGACAGGATTCGATAAGCAGCAAGTAGGTGAAGCTGCTGCCAATATTAGATCATTTAAAAAACCAGAGCCCTACAAAGGCAAAGGTATTAGATATGTGGGTGAGCATGTTAGGCGAAAGGCCGGTAAGGCTGCAGCTAAGGGAGGTTCAGAATGAGAAATCTTAAAGCAGTTCGTAGAATACGCGCAAAAGTGTCTGGCACTCAAGCTAGGCCAAGATTATGTGTTTCCGTATCTTTAAAAAATTTACGCGCACAATTAATCGATGATGTAGCCGGTAAGTCAATCGTTTCTATTTCCACCGAATCAAACAAGGATTTGGCGAACAAGACTATGACCGAGAAAGCTACTTGGCTAGGTACCGAAATAGCTGAACTAAGCAAGAAAGCCAAGGTTAAGACGGTAGTATTTGATAGAGGTGGTAAAATTTATCATGGTAGAGTTAAGGCATTTGCCGAGGCAGCCCGTAATGCAGGATTGGAGTTCTAAGATGAATAGAGATAGAATGAACAATAGAATGAATAACCAAGAGGCTCCAGAGTTTGATGAGAGAATCATCGCTCTAGATCGAGTTACTCGTGTGGTTAAGGGTGGACGACGCTTCCGTTTCCGTGCCACAGCAGTAGTAGGCGATAATAAAGGTAAAGTTGGAGTAGGCGTTGGTAAAGGAACGGATGCACCAACATCAATCCAGAAGGCTATCGCTAAGGCTAAGAAAGATATGATCAACTTTAAGCTTAACGGAACTACAATACCGCACGAAGTTCAGGTTGCTTTTGGGGGAGCTGTTGTGTTTCTTAAGCCAGCCTCGCAGGGTACTGGAGTGATTGCCGGTGGAGCAGTGCGCGCCGTATTGGAGGCTGCAGGTGTCAAGGACGTTCTTACTAAGTCGCTTGGCTCAACTAATAAAATAAACAACTCTTACGCCACAGTTGAGGCATTGTCTCAACTTAAAGAACCAGCTTTTAAAGCTAAGGAGTCTAAAAAATGAAAATTCACGAACTAGATACATCTAAATCCACAAAGATCAGGCGACTGGGTCGCGGTATAAGCGCAGGACAAGGTAAAACTGCAGGCCGTGGTACAAAAGGCCAGAACTCCAGAACTGGTAGTAAATTCAAGCCAGGTTTTGAAGGCGGACAAACAAAGTTAGCAATGAGACTTCCAAAAGCTCGTGGCTTTACATCTATGTCCCGAATTGAGTACCAAGTTGTAAATCTTAATGATATTGAAGATTTGGGCAAGAAAACAGTCAATCCAGAAGTCCTCAAGGAGGCCGGCCTGATTAGAAGGCTTAATGCGCCAGTAAAACTGCTCGGCAATGGTACAATTAAAGTGTCTTCGAACATTACTGTAGATAAAGCCTCTAGCTCAGCTATTAAGGCAGTCGAAGAGGCTGGCGGTAAGGTTATTGTAACTGCTAAGCCTAAGCCCGAGAAGGTTAAGAAAGTCAAAAAAGCTAAAAAGTAATTTTTAAGTATTGAGGGTAAATGAATAAAGAAACATTCCAGCAGCTCTATAAGAATCCTGCACTAAGAAAACGCATGCTGGTAGTACTAGCAGTGATGGTTGTCTATAGCCTTTTATCGCAAATTCCAGTACCAGTCGCTGATACAGCTAAGCTGCAGGCATTTTTAACTAGTCTTTTTCAGTCTAGCTCACTATTGGGGTTTGTTGATATATTCTCCGGCGGAGCGCTTTCAAGATTTTCAATTTTGCTCATGGGGCTTGGTCCTTACATTAATGCCTCGATTATCATCCAGCTGCTAACTCAAGTAGTACCGAAGCTGCAAGCTCTCTCTAAAGAAGGCGAGCAAGGTAGAAATAAAATTAATTACTATACCCGTTTATTAACTTTGCCTCTAGCAATTATCCAAGCAGTAGCCACAGTCTTTCTTGTTAGGAGTCTATCTACTCAGTCGACTGGCATAGACTTAATTGGGTCGCCCTCGCCATTTGAGTGGACAATATTAATATCTAGCATTGTCGCAGGATCAATGCTTTTGATGTGGCTAGGAGAACTGATCACTGAAAAGGGTATAGGCAATGGTATATCAATGATTATCTTGTTTGGTATTGTAGCAAGTCTTCCTTCGAGCTTTGCATCTCAGTTTGCGCTCGTCCAAAGCGATCCTAGCAAGATAGTAAGCCTAGTCTTTATACTGGCTGCGGCTGTTGCATCAGTTGTATTTATCGTTTATCTCAATGAAGGCCAGAGAAACATACCCATATCTTATGCTAGGCGAGTAGCCAACGCCCAGGCTTATGGAGGCGTTGATACTCATTTGCCGCTTAGAGTTATAACTGCTGGAGTAATCCCTATTATATTCGCACTGGCATTTCTCTCGGTACCAACCTTCTTGGGTCAGCTATTTGCTAATGCCAATACGGCCTGGGTAGCATCCTTTGCTACTAAGTTAACAGTCTGGTTTTCACCGACTAGCTGGATTTATGCAGCTCTCTACTTTGCTCTTGTAGTTGGCTTTACCTTCTTCTATACGGCGATTATATTCAAGCCGGACGAAATAGCTGAAAATCTGCAAAAGCAAGGCGGTTTTATTCCTGGAATTAGACCAGGCGAAGAAACCTCTAAATACCTGAAGAATATAATTAATCGAATCACCTTTACAGGCTCGCTAGGGCTAGGAATAGTGGCAATACTACCATTTGTCATGCAGAGCGTGTTTAAGACTTCAGAGGCCATTACGATAGGCGGTACAAGTATTCTAATCATAGTAGCTGTCATTATCGAAACAGTTAAGCAGATTCAGTCACTAGCCTTAATGGCAACCTACGAAAAGTACTAAGCAAAGGTGATTTATTGCAAAAAGCCCTTTACAGATTACAAAAACTCGTCTATAATTACATCTTGTAACTTTAATCTATGGCAAACACAAAGGAAGTAATCGAAGTCGAGGGTAGTGTCATTGAGGCACTGCCTAATGCCCAGTTCAAAGTAAAACTTGAAAATGGGCATGAAATCTTGGCGCATATATCTGGAAAAATGCGAATGCATTACATCAAGATATTGCCGGGGGATAAAGTGACGATTGAAATGACCCCTTATGATTTGTCTAAGGGTCGGATAACATTCCGACATAAATAGGAGAATAGTTTTGAAGGTAAGAGCCGGTGTTAAAAAAATTTGTCCAAAGTGCAAAGTGGTCGTACGAAAAAGAGTAGTACGAGTAATTTGTGAGAACCCTAAGCATAAGCAGAGGCAGGGTTAGCTATGGCACGTATTGCTGGAACTAATATTCCATCAGAAAAAAGACTAGAAATAGCTCTTACCTATATCTATGGTATTGGACTTAAGACTAGCCAGACCATGCTTAAGAATCTAAATGTCGATGGGAATCAGCGCGTCAAGGATGTTCCTGAATCAGATTTGGCTAAAATACGTGAGTATACAGACAAAAATCTAATAGTAGAGGCTGATCTTTCACGCACAGTCACTGGTAACATCAAACGTCTTAAAGAAATAAAGTCCTACCGCGGTTTACGCCATAGTGCAGGTCTTCCGAGTCGAGGCCAAAGAACCAAGACGAATGCACGAACCAAACGTGGCAAAAAAGTCACCATGGGAAGTGGTAAGAAAAAGTCATCAGCTAAAACTTAAGGAAATCTAATGAGCAAACCAGCAACAAAAATCAGAAAAAAGAAGCAAAAGCGTAATATATCTAAGGGTATAGTGCATATTCACTCTAGCTTTAATAACACGATTATTTCAATTACCGACGATAAAGGCGCAGTAGTCAGCTGGGCATCGTCTGGGTCAGCTGGTTTTAAGGGTTCCAGGAAAAGCACACCTTATGCCGCGCAGATTGCCGCTGAAAAAGCCGTTGGAGTCTGCAAGGATTTTGGTATGATCAGCGTAGAAGTAATAATTAAAGGCATTGGTGGTGGTCGAGAGTCTGCAATACGAGCTCTCCAAGGCTCAGGTATCAGCGTAACTTCTATTAAGGACGAAACTGGAATACCCCATAATGGCTGCCGACCGAGAAAGGCAAGGAGAGTTTAGTAATGGCAAGGAATCTAACTCCAGCTGCTAAAATAGCTCGCCGAGAAGGTGCTCACACGCACCCCAAGGCAGTTAAGGCACTAGCAAGACGTAATTACGCGCCAGGTCAACATGGGCAAGCCAGACGCAGCAAACCTAGCGATTATGCCTTGCAGCTAAGAGAGAAACAAAAAGTCAAAAGATTTTATGGTGTATTAGAAAAGCAATTCCGCAAATACGTCGGAAAAGCAGAAAAAATGGATGGAGTAACTGGCGAAAACGTACTTCAGCTACTTGAGCGTAGACTTGATAATGTAATCTATAGACTAGGTATAGCACCATCAAGACCAGCAGCTCGCCAGGTTGTAACGCACGGTCACATAATCCTAAACGGCAAAAGAGTGGATATCCCATCAATCATGGTAAAGCCAAACGATGAAATCCAAGTTCGTGAAGCAAGCCTAAAGTCAGTTTATTTCGTAGCCCTCAAAGATAGCCTAGATCCTAACCAGACTTTGCCTAGCTGGCTAAGCTTCGACCAGAAGAAGTTCAGCGCCAAAGTGACCGGATTGCCGCTACGCGAGGAACAAGATCAGGAAATCGAAGAGCAATTAATTATTGAATATTATTCACGTTAAATAATAAGGAGAGCCATGTTATACGATATCAACCTACCAGAATTGAAAGAAGAAAAGACAGACAATAATGCTGCGCATTTTACAGTAGAGCCGCTATACCCGGGCTATGGAATGACACTTGGCAACTCAATACGTAGAGTATTGCTATCAAGCCTTGCTGGTAGCGCCATCACTGCAGTAAAAATTGAAGGTGTGAGCCATGAATTTTCAACTATTTCAGGCGTCAAAGAAGACGTAATAGAAATAATTTTAAATTTAAAGCAAGTCCGCTTCCACAATCCTAATGAAGAGCCAATAATGCTGACACTAAAAAAGACTGGTGGAGTTGTTAAGGCTGGCGATATAACTACAATCAACGATGTTGAAGTTGTTAATCCAGATCTAGTAATTGCTAACCTAGATAATTCCAAGGCAAAATTCGAAATGGAGATGCGAGTCGAGCAGGGTCGCGGTTACGCTCCTGTAGAGAATCGTGGTGGTGAAAAGCTTCCAGTCGGAATGATTGCTATCGATGCTATATATACCCCAATTAAGCGAGTACGATACAGTGTAGCAAATACTCGCGTAGGGCAGATGACAGACCTAGATAAGCTAATCTTAGAAGTTGAAACAGACGGTACTATGAGTCCTAAGCAGGCAGTAATGCAAGCTGCAGAAATACTTGTTGGTCATTTTCAGGTATTAGCCGGCCATGACGTTGTGTCTGTGGGCACTGGCGGTATTATGACTGCTACTGAAAGAGCCGAGGCCGATATGGCTCAAATTGGTGTTGACGAAGTTAATTTTAGCCCCCGAACCGCAAACGCATTGATGAATAATGAAATTAAATCAATTAAAGATCTTATGGACTTAACCCCAAGCGACCTTAAAGAGCTTAAAGGCTTTGGTGCTAAAGCCCAAGAAGAAGTAATTGAAAAGCTAGCTGAGCTTGGTGTAAACCAGGACGCAGTAAGCGAATAATATAAGGATTAATAGGTAAGACCATGCATAGACATAGCTACATAGGAAAAAAATTCTCAAGAACCTCCGGTCCTCGCAGGGCAATGATGCGAAGTATGGTTGATGCTTTAATACTTTATGAAAGAATCGAAACAACCGAAATCAAGGCCAAAGAGCTAGCACGAATTTTTGATAAATTAGTAACCAAAGCTAAGAAGCAAGACTTACATAATTATAGGCAGGTATTGAGCTATACAATAAATCCGATTGCTGCAGAAAAACTTAATACAGATCTTGTAAATGGTTTTAAGAGCAGGAACAGTGGCTATACTAGAGTTATTAAGACCGGCAAGAGACTGGGTGATGGTGCTGAAATGGCAGTTATTGAAATAATCCTAGACGAGGACTATACTGCTGCAGACTCAAACAAGCCCGAACCAAAGAAATCTAAACCAAAGAAATCCAAGCCAAAGAAAACCGAACCAAAGAAGATAGCAAAAGTAAAAAAAGATACACCAAAGCCTAAAGTGACGAAAAAGGAAGGTAAGAAATGAAGACTTATTCAGCAAAACCAACCGACGTAGAACATAAGTGGTATTTGATTGACGCTAAAGGCATGAACTTAGGACGCCTAAGCACTAAAATTGCCCAGTTATTAATGGGTAAGCACAAGCCAGCCTATACTCCGAATGTTATAACTGGAGACATAGTGGTTGTAATCAATTGCGCCAAAATTAAAGTCACAGGCAATAAGCTGACTGATAAGTTTTACTATAAACATAGCGGATACCCTGGCGGACTAAAAGAAACCAGCCTTAAAGAAATGCTAGAAAAGCACCCAAATAGAGTTATAGAGCACTCAGTGGCAGGAATGTTACCTAAGAATAAGCTTAGAGATAAGATGCTACTTAATCTTAAGGTCTATCCTACAACAGACCACAAGCATGAAGCACAGAAGCCAGAATTAATTAAGGTGGAGGCCTAAAATGTCAGAAAAAACTACAACCAATATTCACTATTATAGAGCCATAGGTCGCCGCAAACAGTCTGTAGCTGTAGTCAAGCTAATGAAGGGCAAAGGCGTTATTATTGTTAACGAGAAGACTGTAAATGACTATTTCCTAGGTAATGAAACATACGTACATAATATCAAAGCACCGCTTGAATTGTTATCCAAGACTAAAGAGATGGATGTTCATGTTAAAGTTGATGGTGGTGGACTAAGAGGTCAGTCAGACGCCATAAGGCTAGGTATTGCGAGAGCATTGGTTGAATTGAGTGAAGACTTCCGAACTAGCCTTAAAAAGCACGGATACCTCACTAGAGACCCGCGCAAAAAGGAACGTAAGAAGCCTGGTTTGCGAAAAGCCCGCAAATCTCCACAGTTCTCCAAGCGTTAAGCAAACATTCCCACTTCGGTGGGATTTTTGTTTAGCTTTACTACTGACATCTGCAAGCATAAGATTTATAATAGACGTATGCGCAGAAAACAGATTGTTCTTTTAACACTAGCCGTAGTAGTAGTTTTACTGGCTTCAGCTTTTGGTATTATGGTACTAGAAAAGGTATCCTACCAAGAATCGCTGTATAGGTCTCTCTATATCAGCCTAACTCACCATGATAATTTTCATATGCAATCTTGGCCAGTTAGAGGAATCGTGCTTGGGCTGGTTCTAGCTAGCTTGATATTTCTGGCATATTTGCTTAAGCTTTTTGGGGAGTATATTATAGGACTAGGTGATGGATTAAAGAGACGTAAAGTAAAGGCAAAATTAATCAGTATGAAAGATCATTATATAGTTTGTGGACTCGGAAGAGTTGGTAGTCAGGTAGCCAAGGAATTAGCTACTGAGGGCCAGCATTTCGTTGCCATAGACAAAGACGAAGATAAAGTTAAGGACGCAATTGCATTAGGTTATACAGCTTTCGTAGGAGACCCTACTAAAGAAATTGATTTGAATAAGGCCAAAATTAGCAAGGCCAAAGGAATTGTGGCATCACTCGGTGACGATTCAAACAATCTGTTTCTGACACTTACCGCAAGACAGCTCAACCCAGATTTATTTATTGTTTCTAGGGCTAACCGAGAAGAGAATGTTTCAAGGATACTTAAGGCAGGTGCCAATAAAGTTTCTATGCCAAACCAAATAGGTGGATTCCACATGGCAACAATGCTTATGAGGCCCCACGTCATAGATATCCTAGACTCATTATCCACCAATAATAGCGCTGACTTGCAGGCCAGGGAGGTACTTGTGCCCAAAGGCTCTCGCATCAACGGCCACAGGCTTGAGAATATCCTTAAGCACACTAACGGCCTGACAGTCTTGGCCCTAAATACTTCAAATGGCAATAGCCAGGTGCACCCAACCGGAAGAGAAGTAGTTTATTCTGGAGACCGACTAATTGTAATGGGCGACAGAAATCAGCTACATTCTCTTGAGAAGCTAGTATAATATAACTATGACAGCTGATATTACAGGGGGTAAACTAGATAAGTATGTTATTTATGAAGACGGTAGAGTTATTGTGCTCAATAAACCGGCTGGCATATCTATGCATGGAAAAAATCCCCAAGATGAAGCAGAGACTGTGGAGTCTATATTCAGAAGTAAGCTAGCCAAAAATGATTCTACGAGGGGAGGCATAGTTCATAGACTAGACAAGGACACTTCGGGTGTTGTGATTATGGCTAAAACCGAACCAGAGCTTGAATTTCTGCAGTCACAATTCGCTAATAGGGAAGTTGATAAAAAATATGTTGCACTAGTCTGGGGGCACCTCAAGCACCCTAGGGCCAGGATTGAACTCCCAATCAAAAGATCCACAAAAGCCCCTAATCGAATGTCGATTGATGCAAATGGTAAAATGTCTATCTCGGATTATGAAGTTATAAGCGAATATCTTAATTTTAGTCTGCTAAGGTTCACGATCCATACAGGACGGACACATCAAATTAGAGTTCAATTGGCGCATATGGGGCATCCAGTGGTCGGAGATAGGCTATATGGAGGTAGGCCAACCCCAAAAGGCTTAAGTAGGCAATTTCTACATGCTGAGCTATTGGCGCTAAAACTTGGTGAATCTGAAGAAAGGACAACCTTCCGCGCACCGTTACCAGATGACTTAAAAAATTATATGGATACAATAGATGCTTAATTTGGTAATCAATCAAAAAACATCCATGCAGATAAAAAGTGCCGAGGAGGCCACGGCGCATGCATATTTGTTCGTAGGAAAAAAAGGTCTTGGCAAAACCTTGTCGGCGAAGCTATTTGCAGAAAAAATTATTGGTCCTGGCGCTAGCAAGGGAGATAAGGACAGGTGGTCTTATTTTGTCGAACCCCTCGATGGCAAAAAAATATCTATCAAGCAAATCA
Organism: Patescibacteria group bacterium UBA4664; assembly: GCA_943353705.1. Classification (GTDB taxonomy): domain Bacteria; phylum Patescibacteriota; class Saccharimonadia; order CAILAD01; family BJGX01; genus CALRAY01. The sequence continues at coordinate 16,037 of CALRAY010000002.1, forward strand.
GAGAAGTAAGCAACTATTGCAGCAAGACATCGCCAACTAGTATTGATAACAAGGTTGTGATTATCGATCGAGCCGAAAATATGAGCCTAGAGGCCTTCAATTCTCTCTTGTCATTACTTGAAGAGCCACCAGTAAAAACAGTTATCATTCTGGTTGCTCACTCGAAGTACAATATTCCTAAGACAGTTCTATCAAGACTCCACACTATAAATTTTTATCCACCTAGCAATGAGCAGCTCAATGAATTGATATTATCCCAAGGACTGTCGCAAGATGTTGTAGAATTTGCAGAGATGCTCCCAGCTAGACTATTTGAGATGTCAGGCAAGGGAGATGAAATAAAGAATCTAATAAATAGAATCGAGGACTTTGCCAGGGGTAGTATAACTGAGCGATTAATGATAGTATCTACTCTCACAGAAAAAATGGAAGTAAAAAATTTCCTAGACTATATGGGAACGTTTCTGCAGTCCAGGTGCGAGATTGACGGTTGGTTTAAAAAATCACAGAGCTTGATTTTGGCACAGATACATCTGTACAATAATGGAAACACAAAATTAGTAATGGAAAATTTAGCGATGGAGTTTTAATGATATTAGAAGTTATAGTATTTGTATCGTTGTTTGTAATCACATTCTTACTTCTGAGTAGGTACAAAATAGGTTTTGTAGAGAGGATTGTAGATAACTTGGCAGTTCTGCCTGTGAGTCATGACTCAAGGCTAGAGAGATTGCTAGAAATGGCTGGCAGGTATTATTCTGAAAAGAATTATCTTGCCGCTGAAAAAGCCTATCTAAAGGTGCTCAAAGTTGACCATAAGAATAGCTTGGCCTACTCAAGGCTAGGTTTTATATACTCCCACTTCGGCCAGGTCAATGATGCGATAGAATGTTTTCAGGTTGTAGCAGATAATTATCCAAATGCGGCTAGCTATTATAATCTGGCCATGATGCTCTTTAAGAATAGACGCTTTAAGCGTTCAGCACAGGCCCTAGAGAAGTCTATAGGCATGGAAGAAACACCAGCAAGATTAGTAGCTCTAGCTAGGGTATATAGGGTTATGGGCTCGTATGATAAGCAAATTAAAATACTACTTAGGGCAATTGAGCTGGAGCCTGGCAGTGTTTCTATCATGCAGCTATTAGCAGAAGCATATATTCATGAAGACATGAAAAAGGAGGCTGAAGGTATGTTTAGGCAAATTCTCAAAATAGATGCTAATAATTTGCGTGCAAAGCAGGCCCTTACTACCCAAGCAACCTTGAAGAATATGCGCTAAACTGATATGCTATAGTTTGCATTTATACCTGTAAATTGCTAAATTAGCCACCCTAGCTCAGGGGTAGAGCACTTCCATGGTAAGGAAGGGGTCGCGGGTTCAAATCCCGCGGGTGGCTCCATATAATATTTTTATGCCGGGTTACCCAAGCGGTCAACGGGGGCTGACTGTAAATCAGCTGACTTATGTCTTCGGGAGTTCGAATCTCTCACCCGGCACCATGCCGACGTAGCTCAATTGGCAGAGCAGCTGTTTTGTAAACAGCAGGTTGCGGGTTCGAGTCCCACCGTCGGCTCCAGTAATTATGAAAAAAACTCAAAACAAACATTTAAAATTATCAAAAGATAAAAAACTACTCGGTGTAGCAGGTGGTATAGCCGAGTATTTCAGCCTAGACAAGTCATTAGTTAGGATAATAGCACTTATTTTTATCGTGATGTCAGGTATTATCCCAGGATTTATAATTTATTTTATTATTGGTTCAGTTATTATGCCCGACAAATAAGCCCTATTGGGCTTTTTTTGTACCCCAGTAAATTCTTGCTATTGTAGCGAGTATAATACTGCCTAGGCCAAACAGGGCAATAAGCGACATGGCCGAACGAATATCAGCTGGCTGCTCTCCCCACAGAGGCCTAAGAATGATAGGAATTATTGGTGCTGAAAATAAAATAATCGGCTGAAGCTGAAATTCTCTCGATGGAATCCGCTTAGTTGCAGGTGATTTTAGTATGTATGCAAAGATTAGAGATATTACCATGAATACTATAGTCATCTCCAGTAGCCAGCCAGTGAAGTTTTCATAAGGTACTCCAAAGAATATGCCTCCTTTCGTCCATATATAGACTTGATTGACAGTGGAGTTAACCGGATCAGCAACTAGGTCTGTCAGTGTTGCTACTAAGCCACCTAGAATGCTAAACCAGACTATCCTGTAGCCTTTTATTATTCCGAAATCCCCAAGCAATATACGAATCACCCAATAAGCCCCGTAGGTTATGGATATATAGGTAAGCATAAGTAGTGGAGGTACTCCACCAACAAGTGGACCATTTCCAATAGTATTGTAGTAGTATTCCCCAAAAAGCCTACCAGTATTAACGCCTAAATATTCTGCAATGAAGGTAGTGGCCGAAACTGCAATAAAAAATATTAAGATATTTTTCTTGCC
>CALRAY010000003.1 GCA_943353705.1 Patescibacteria group bacterium UBA4664
TTTCAATCTAATGCTTGAACCAGATTTAAAACTAGATAAAATATGGCGGCAAGCTGCCGACAGCCCAATAATTGCCGTCTCAAAGCTTGCCAGAAATGGTAATAAAATACCAATAATGTCGTTCGGAGATGGCGTGGTCAAGCTAGACCAGTCTGACCCTCAGACTGGGGATATCATAGAAGAAATACTCCAAAGCCACGATTCAGACACTCTAGTTCTGTGTGGCTACAATAGTACGCGTCAAAAGCTCAATGACCATGTTCGAGTACTTAAGGGCATAGATAGCCCAGACCCCCAGCGTAATGACACGATTGTTTGCTTGCGCAACAGCCGAGACACCGGCCTAAGCAATGGTCAGATTGGAGTTATTGAGCAAATAACTCCAGCCGTTCGCGATGATGAACAGCTATGGTGGAATATTACGGCCGATTTTGATGGAATTAAATTTAGCGGATTTGCACCTAGGGAGCAGTTTGGGGCAGCCACAACAATCAAAACTCTACCCAAAAGACCAAAGACTGACACCTTGGGATTGTTTGATTTCGGATATGGCCTAACGGTCCATAAAGCACAGGGCTCACAGGCCAAAAGAGTATTGATATTTGAAGAACGCTTTCCGCGCATGACACAAGATGAGTGGCAACGCTGGCTATACACAGCCGTGACGAGAGCCCAAAAAGAGCTCTACATCATTGGCCACTAAGTACTTCTTTAGAGAATCACCATGAGTCTGCACTGCCGATATTAGATGCCTAGAGGGCCCGCGAAAAAGTACTAAACTATTATAAGCTTACGGTCTAAGGGTGCCAGTGAAAACTTGCCACGCCAGAGCAGTTTTAGCTACAAAACTAAGGATAATATACACTCGTTCTCCATATAAATAATTCTTCCAGGGTCCGATTTTTTTGTACTGCAAGAACATGTTTAGTGCAAAGCAATTGAAGAATATGAATATAGTTACATAGATCCAGTAAACAAAATCAGGTATTTTAGCACCTCCTGCGCTAGCGTTCTGGGCACTTGCTACGAAGTAGATGGCGATTACTATCCAAGGGATTATGCCTGCTAAACAACCAACAAGATAGCTTATCCACTTGGTTTTTTCAGTTGTTTGATTGTGAATTTCCATAATCATACCGCATAGATTCATTATTGAAGTTAGGGCGAAAAGCATTATTAAGCTTGATAAATCATATATTCCAGATAACAGGGAAATAGCGATTATCATAGTAGAGGCGGACAGGCTGTATTCAACCCAGCGAGCTCGGTTCATTCCCTTTTGTAAATCTTTTTTGTATCCCCTGTACCATATTGTCGATATTATTAAATGAGCTGTCATGCTCATTGCTAAAAAAGCTAGTATCGGCCACACCAATGGCAGAGCGAAAACAGTTTTAGTTGAAGTCGTAAGGGTGCTGGTTGCAACATCAAATGTTAAGTAGTTAGTTGTAATATCAAATTTTACTTTAGAGCTAGCTATCAAAGCCATTAGTCCAAGCTGTACAGCAAAAAATATGAATGCGATAAAATTAAGTTTTCTTAGTCGCTCGATTGTAATCTTCTTCTTTTTTTTCTTAACCATTTATGTGGGTTCCTTATTTAGTTATTTATACTTATGGTTATTATAGTGAAATTAAACCGAAGATGCAATTTTGACATAATTAGTGTGGTTACAAATATAGTAAGCCTGGATGTTGAATTGCTCAAGCTTCGGGAGGGCAAACCTTTTCGCAATTGCTACAATGTCTTCAAAGCTAGTACTCTGCGTATCAACAATACTAAATACCAGTACTGTCGGGATGCTGTAGTATCTGAGGTGGCTAAAAAGCTTGTTTGTGAAAAACACTTCTATTTGATTCAGCCTTTCGTCGTGAGGTAAATTTGCAGGAATTGTAAGACTACAAAGGTCTGGACTATAAACGCACTGAACAGAGGATTGATCATCTGAAATGATTACGCTGTCAAATCCCATTAAGCCATTTTTGCTTTTATAGATAACGTCTGGATTTTCGGTGAATGAATCAAAACTATAGTCTTGGTATTCGGGGCATATCCTAACGAATTCTTCGATTAATTGTTTTTCTCTTAACTTCTTTTTAATATCAAGTTTGTATTTCATAAAATAATTATAGCAAATTTTATATTTCTCATTTAAACAATGTAATATGTAATCATGAATAAGACATTGCCCAAGCTAATATCTAGAGATATCGGGCCCATAATATTTAGGAATTTATTCTCAATTGTGGCGATAATTATTGGTAGCCTTTCGATTATTCTAGTTCTACTCGGCAACCAGAGAGATGGATTTTTCCTAGGCTCGATTATTACAATCAATATAATAATCGGTATCATCCAGGAAGTACGAGCCAAGATAAATCTTGAAAAACTACAGCTCAGCACCAAGCAAAAATACAATATTACTAGGGGCGGCCAAGACTTTTTGGTGTATGCCGAAGATATAATAATAGATGATATCCTAAGCCTTAAGCTTGGCGACCAGTGTCCAGTTGACGCAATTCTTATAAAGAATAAGAGCCTGGAATGCAACTTGGCATTATTGACGGGTGAATCTGAGAATATAACTATGTCAGAAGGCGATCGCTTGCTATCGGGCAGTATTGTTGTAGCGGGGTCGGCGCTTGTCCGTGCCTCAAAAATAGAATCAAAAAGCTACCTTTTCAAGATGAATTCGAATCTACAGAAATACAAAACTTCATATTCACCTATACAAAAAGCAATATTAAAATTCATCAAAATTATGGCGGCAATACTATTAGTACTAGGTTTATTACTAATTGCTAGGTCGATATTATTAGGTGGCTCGGCGCTAAGTGGATTTATTCAGGTAGCAGCACTTGCATCAACAATAATCGCCGAGGGTCTACTACTATCGAGCACCGTACTTTTTGCATATGGAGCCATCAAGCTGTCCAAGCAAAAGGTACTCTTGCAGCAAATAAATACTATCGAGAATCTAGGGAGGATGTCGGTAGTATGTATAGACAAAACCGGAACCCTGACCGAGAGTAACCCCACCTTTGAGGAGTTGGTGCTATTTGATAAATCTGAACTTAGCTTTGTCCACAAAATATTGTCTACATACTCAGCCATCGAAACCTCTAAGACAGCTTTACTAGAAGCAATCAGTAGTGAATTTAGTAAGTTTAAACCCTTTAAAACTGATTCCCTTTTAGTCTTTTCGTCAGCTAGAAAGTATTCGGCATTTAAAATTCACGGCACCAATAACACTATAGTAATAGGCGCTGGAGATAAGTTCTATAAATTCATGTCTAAGTCACAGCAAGAATGGTTTGATGAGCAAAGCGCAAGACTTGCCAAATCGGCTAAACGAATTATTTTAATTGCTCAGGGAAATATCGATAATACTATTAGCCTTAAATCTGTAAAATCACTAAAAATACTTGGGCTGGTGGTATTTTCTAACCCACTCAAACAAGGCGTCCTAGGGACCGTCGACAAGCTTCAAAAGCGTGGTGTACAAATTGTAGTAATATCTGGCGACAATGCCCAAACTGTCGCAGCAGTAGCTGATATGGCTGGCATAAAATATAGCGGCAGGATAGTCACTGGCGATGAGCTTGATAAAATTGAAGACAGCAAGCTCAGTGATCTATTAATGCAAAAAGTATTGTTCGCCAGAACTCTACCCGCTCAGAAACAAAAAATAGTTGAGAGCATTCAGATGTCCGGCAGAAGCGTTGCCATGATTGGTGATGGCGCTAATGATGCGATGGCAATCAAGTCTGCGGATATTGGGATTGCTATGTTCGATGGTGCTCCTGCCACAAGACAGATTGCTGATGCCGTCTTATTAAATAATTCATTTAACTCTATCCCAAATAGTATTAAGCTATCCGATACCATAATTACAACCCTAGAAATGATTGGGTGTTTATTTTTTACGAGAGTCTGGGCTGGTATATTCATATTACTAATTACCTTGCTTGTTCAAATCGACTACCCTCTTTCAGCCCGCAATATTACTCTACTGAATATATTTATAATTACACTTCCAATACTACTATGGATAACTGACCCAAGGCATCGAGATCGCAATCTTGACGATGGAAGTTTTCTCTCTCGCACGATGCCATTTTCTATATTTAATGCAATTTTAATTTCATTATTTACACTGATATCAATTGGTGTACTGGGCTTAATAAATTTATCTTCATCACAAATACCAATGATAGTATTTGTGATTTTCTTTATTATGAGCATCTATTCTATCGGTCTAATTCCAAAAGCAATTGGCGCAAAGCCAAATACAAATCAGCAGAGAACTATTTATCTTGGCTTTGTTTTGGCAGCTTCAATTCTGGTAGTTATCTACCTGGTGCCGTCGCTATTTAACTTCTTTAGCTTAAGCTACATAAGTTTAGAGGGCCTAGTATTGGCGCTGGGGCTTGGTTGCTTAGGTACCGCACTGCAATACATTTTTGCAAGGATAGATTTTGCCAATAAGCTATGGGCGATAATTAAACGAAGCTAAACACTGCAGACGTTTGGTGTATTGTCGCCCCTGCTTAGCTTGGGCGCTATAGCTGCTTCATTGCGTGTCCGCTTAAGCTCAAAGAAATGTTCGTATTGAGCTAAGTTCTTTAAACCCTGCCACAGACTTAGAGCTTCGTCACCTATCGGCACAACGCTAATTACAGGACCGAAGTAGCCAATCTTTTTGTCTTTATTGTGGAATATTATTATTGGTACTCCGACATCTTCCCCGACTATATTAAATGCCGATTGCATTGAGTCCTTTATTGGTTGGTCTAATGTCTCATCGCTCCTAGCAGCTTCTAGGTATTCGACATCATCTGGACAAACCCTACCAATAGCCTCTTTTATAGCCTTAGATGAAAAATCTTTTTTATGATGCACCAAGGTACCGAATTCTGTGTATAGAGAATCTGTAATTCCATTACCGTATTTTTTTTGCGCTGACACGATTACTCTTAGCATCTCATATGTGGCAGTCATAACTCCGAGATGTTTTTTCGGCATGGCATCGGCATTTTTAATATACAAACTAAAAGGCTTCCATGTAATATCGATTGCCTCGCTTTTCTGCACCTCCTTAAGCCATCTTGATGTGTTCCAGCACCAAGGACAGCCAGGGTCAAAATAAAAATCAATTTTTGTCATATTTAGATTATAGCACTTACTTAGTTATACCGTTACAAGTCTGCGGCGACCATAGTCCTATTCCAGATTCTTTAGCGACCATTTCGGCCGACTTAAATTCAGTCTGGTATTTATATTGTTGACTGCGATAGGTATATTCATGCGCATAACCCTCTTTAATTAGTCTCAAATTTACTAAATCGTCTCCATCCCATATGTAAGCGAGTAGCCTACCGTACTTGTCTTTTTCGCCAACTATCGGGTCGAAGTCCACTTTAACTCGCTTACCTGTCAGCATAGCCTTGGCACTATCGGAAGCTTCCTTGCCGAAGCATTGTACAGGCTTACGCGGGTCAAGGGTCTCGGGTGTATCAATGCCAATTAGCCTTACTTTTTCGATTTTTCCGTAACGTGATATTTCTAGAGTATCTCCATCTATAACCTTCTCGACCTGATATGTTTCATTCTGGGACTGAACCTCGGGCTTTTGCCTAAACTCTATTAGCAGCCCTGTCATTAACAAAAAAGCCCCCACAATTATAATCTTAGGTAACCTGCTCATACCAATTCCGTATCTTTCAGCTCTCGACCTCGCCTCCTTGAATAGACGCTCTCGACAAGCCCAACTGCAAATAGACTAACCATTAAGCTAGTACCACCGGCAGATATAAAGGGCAAAGGTATTCCTGTCACAGGCATAATACCCAGGTTCATTCCGATATTTACAAATACATGCACTACAAACATCGTTGCTATGCCTATACAAAGGAGGCTACCGAATCTATCTTGAGCCAAGCTAGCATCCAATATTATGCGCGTAATAACCGTGAAAAATAATATAATAGTAACCAATCCACCTACGAATCCGAGCTTTTCTGCAAGTACGGCAAAGATAAAATCAGTCGGTGAGCTGGGCAAGAAATTGCCTTGACTCTGGCCCCCTCCACCAAGTCCCTGGCCGTAAATGCCACCTGAGCCAACTGCTATAATGGCTTGCTTTACGTTATAGCCAGTTCCTGATGGATCTGCAGTTGGCTGAAGAAAAGTATCTATCCTTACTTTTTGGTAATCCTTCAAAAATGGGTAAGAAAGCGGCATCGCCACAATAAGTAAAAGCACCATTGCGACAATATATTTTTTCTGAACTTTAGTGGCCAAGGTCATTACAAACCATATCGACCCCAGCACAATTGCAGTACCTAAATCTGGCTGAATTAATACCAGAAAAATAGCCGGCAAAGAATAAGCAAGGGATCTGAGCAGAATTCTAAATTGATTAGAATAGTCATAATTCTGGGCATAAAACTTTGCCAGAACTATGATGAGAATTAGCTTAGATAATTCTGACGGCTGGAACTGGAAGGAGCCAATAGAAATCCACCTGGTAGCGCCAAGTCTGGTAGCGCCGAAAACTTCAACAGCCAATAGTAAAGCAATCATAACCACATACAGAGCACCACTATAATTTTTGAGAATCTTATAGTCATTTCTGGATGCAATTATGAGTAACATGAAGCCGATAAAGGCATACAGAATTTGCTTGGTGGTATCTAACTGATTGGAAACTTGCTTAGCTCGCACGCCCAACGAATACAGTACAATTAGACCAAGCGTAACAAGAAGCGCTGATGCCGCAAAGAGCAGGTTGTCTAAATTACCAAACTGCCAAATCGACTTTCGTTTCATTTTTTCTCAAGTTCAATGGTTAGCTCAAAACCTTCCACCGTAACGTTCTTACTAAAGCCTAGGGTCATGTTAGAGCTAAATAAATCCTCAGTAAGTGTTTCTTGAATAATAAAATTTTTGAACTCATCAATGGCATTTTTTAGCTCAACTGAGCCTGTGGAAAGTGTAAGTTTTATCCTGTTCTCAACCTGTAAACCAGCTTCCTTGCGACATGTTTGGATATTCCTAATAATGTCTCTTGCGATGCCCTCATTTTTCAAGGTTTGAGTAATTTCTGTGTTCAACTCAACAGACAATTCTGAGTTATTTTTTGTTAGAATATTTTTAACATTTAGTTCTTCAGCCACAATCGATGCCAAATTATCATCAAGCACTATAGGCCCAGAAAGCGTAGCCGATTGAAGCGGTTGTCTCACTTTTATCTTGGCCTCTGCCCGCAGCGACAAACCATCATTAACAAATTGTTTAACCATAGCCATCTCTGAAATAATGGACTCATCAACCTCTGATACTGTTGGCCAGTCTTCCAGGTGAACGGACTTAGGCACATCGGCCATTCCTTCTGTCAGGTTCCTGTATAGCCAGTCACTCATGAAGGGCGACCAAGGTGCTAGAAGCTTACAGATCATTATTAGGGCCCAATGTAGTGTCTTGTATGCTTCAAGCTTGTCGCTGTCATCTTCTGACTTCCAGAACCGCCGTCTGCTTCTGCGGACATACCAATTAGACATATCATCCACCAGCCTATAGATTGGCCAGGTTGCCTTACTTAGCTCGAAATTGTCAGCTGCCTCAGTAACTTCTTTAATTGTCTCGTTCACTCTCGCAATCAGCCATCTGTCCAATGGATTAGTGACGTCTGTAGGCTGGTTGAGGTCTTGGGGGTCCCACTTATCTATCTCGGTATACATTGTCAAAAATGATGCACTATTATAAAGAGTCATGAATAGGTTTCGGCTAATATCTTTCATTGCATCTCGATCGAAATTCATATAGTCAGCTGTTACGGCTGGTGCGCTAGAGAGCAGGTAATATCGAAGCGTGTCTGCTCCTTCGTTCGAAAAAACTTCCTCGATTGGTGGGTAATTCTTGAGCCTCTTGCTTAGCTTTTGACCATCTGGTGCCATAATCATTCCATTAACCAATACATTTTTGTAGGCTGGCTTTTCTAGAACTATAGTCGATATTACATGCAATACATAAAACCACAGCCTCGTTTGGTCTAGCCCTTCGCCAATATAGTCTGCCGGGAAGCTACTATTGAATTTTTCCTGATTACTAAACGGGTAATGCTGCTGTGCAATCGGCATTGAGCCTGACTCAAACCAACAGTCGATGACCTCCTCTACTCTTTTATAGGTCTTGCCATCTTTTTGAATAATTACTTCATCAATGAAGGGTCGATGCAAATCATTAAGAGATTCGGCATTTGGACTTTGTCTTTTGAGGTCTTCAATACTTTCAACGACAATATAGTCACTCTCGTCGGATTCATTAACCCAAATTGGAATTGGTGCACCCCAGTAACGATTACGGGATATTGCCCAGTCTCTGGAACCCTCGAGCCATTTGCCAAAACGCCCATCCTTAATGTGGTCAGGGTGCCAGTTGATATCTTTAGCTGTCTTTTGCAATTGTTCTTTAACCTTAGAAACCGCTACAAACCAGGTGTCGATTGAATAATAAAGCAACGGAGTGTCGCACCTATAACAGAATGGATAGGTGTGGCTAAATGTTTCGGCTGCATATATTTTGTCCTCAGCTCCTAACTTCTCTATCACAAGTTTGTCGGCCGATTTGAAAAATTTACCTTCAAGCTCAGCCAGGCCGAAGCCTTCTTTTACTTTGCCATTCGAATCTATAGTATTAATTATCGGAATATCATTGTCTTGCCCTAGGCTCAAGTCATCTTCGCCAAAGGCTGGTGCAACATGAAGAATGCCCGTGCCATCGTTAATGCTAACAAAATCAGCAGCCCAAACCTTGTAAATGTTGCCGTGCTCAATGCCTACATCAAAAACTGGCAAATACTCTTGCCCAACTAGCTCACTACCCATTAATTCTTCCGATATTTTGTAGTTATCACTTTTAAGACTCTCTAGCCTGCCCTTTGCTAGAATCAAACTCTCCTCATTGCCTGAATCATCTTTTAGTATTACTTTTACATAAATTTCATCTGGCTTTACTGCAAGTGCGGCATTTCCTGGCAAACTCCATGGCGTCGTTGTCCAGGCTAACATACTGGCGGATTCATCTTTTAGTTTAAATTTTACATAAACACTTGGATCAGAAACATTATCTTTGTAGCCCTCATTGACCTCAAAATTGCTCAGTGGAGTTGTGCAGCGCGGGCAATATGGCATACATTTAAAGCCCTTATAGATTAGTCCTTTGTCATGAATTTGCTTAAATATCCACCAGACCGACTCGGTGTAGCTGGTATCGATTGTGGCATATGAGTTCTGTTTATCGGTCCAGCGACCTATTCTGTCAAAATATTGCTCCCACTCGGCTTTATATGAGAAAACTGAATCTCTGCAGGCTTGATTAAATTTCTCTAAGCCAAGCTCCATAATTTGCTTTTTGCCTGAAACATTAAATTCCTTCTCAATCGCAAACTCCACTGGCAAGCCATGGCAATCCCATCCGTTGCGCCTTTCCACATATCGGCCTTTCATAGTCTGGTAGCGTCCTATGGAGTCCTTAATGCTCTGAACAAGACTATGGCCAAAATGTGGTAATCCGTTAGCGAATGGTGGTCCATCGTAGAAACTAAAAGGTTCACCATCTTTGGTCTTCTCGAGGCTAGCCTGAAATGTAGCCTCTTTTTCCCAGATACTTAATATTTCCTCTTCAACTATGCTTGGCTTGTATTGTGGAATTTTTTTCATATATTCTCCTTAAAAACAAAAACACCGCAAAAACGCGGTGTCAGGGTCCAATTATATTGGACGGTACCACCTGACTTTCCAGTGGACACTTAATTTTGGCTCTTACATGGCCTAACGACAGGTTCTACTCTCTTTCGATTTCTTCCTGTGGCGCTGCTTTTACACTTTCGGTTGATGGCCGATTGCCTTTTCGGACGCTTTTTACATTTTTAATTATACACTAAAGTGTAGTAATTTTCTAAATATGCCCAGATGACTGCGATATGCTCGCATAATCTGGCAAGTCTACCTGCCATACACCTTGAACAGCACCATCTTCTCTTACTAGGGCTAGGGCTGGATAACTCATAATGTCATAGTTACTTGCCCTCTGGGATCCATCGGTGGAGTTGCTATCGATGAGCTCTATTTGAATTCCATTAGCGGTGAGGTTCTTTTTAAGCTCAGCGATTTTCGGCGCACTAGACCTTTGGTCAGTTGAATTGGCAAAAATTAAAGCTTTCATAAGCTTATTTTAGCACATCTAATTATGCAGTTTTTTAATTTTTTTAAGTTCTTTTTCAAATCTATCAAGAGTCGCAAAGCTTCTATAGACGCTGGCAAAACGTACATAGGCGACATCATCGACCGATAGTAGCTCTTCCATAACTAAGCTACCTATTTTACGCGAGTTAATTTCTGGACTATCAAAGCCTCGGGCCCTACGCTCTACTTCGGAAATAATTTCTTCTATCTTGACGGCTGGAACAGGTCTTTTTTCAAATGCCCTATACATTCCCTTACTAAGCTTTTCGCGATTAAATAGTTCTCTTTCTCCACTCTTTTTTACTACCATCAAATTCGGTACTTCTAGGCGCTCATAGGTGGTGAAGCGATGGCTACATTTTGCGCATTCGCGTCTTCGCCTGATAGATGACCCTTCGTCGACTTCTCTTGATTCTAGAACCCGACTCACCTGAGCGTTACAGAACGGGCACTTCATACCCTACAACTTATTCTTAACAAAACTTGGTATGTCGTCGTCATCTTCGGAATTATTCCCGAGCTTCAGGCCTTCTCTTACAAATGTCGGCTTATCATAATCATCTTCTTCAAAATCAGATTGAATTGTCTCTATAATAGGCTCATCGGGTATCTGCCTGTCTTGAGTTTCGCTGGCCTGAATATCTTCATCCATATCAAAACCTACGATTTCTTCATCGGCAAAATCATTCCTAGATATATTTAAGCTAGAACTATCCTTAGAGCCTGGGTTGGCATTCACCATAGGGGAATCAAATTCTTCCTCGAATACAGGCCGAGAGTCTTTGTCTTTAATAAAAGGTATTTGGGTGTCCAGATCTTCTTGCTCCTCTGCTGGCTGAGTGAAGCTAGTTTCAGAAATATCAAACGATTCTTCTTCTTTTTTAGGTACCATGAAGTGGTTTCTCTGAGATCTTTCGCTATCAAAACCAGTCGCCACAAGCGTTACGCGAATTTCGCCAGTCATATTTTCATCAAGTACTGTGCCCCAGATAATATTAGCTTCGGGGTCAACTGAATCGTGAATTAATTTTGCGGCCTCCTCAATTTCGTGCATTCCCATATCTCGTCCACCGGTAAAGTTAATAAGCACTCCCTTGGCACCCTGTATGGAAACCTCAAGTAGCGGAGAGTCCATAGCATACTTAACAGCATCAATCGCTCGAGTATCACCGCCACCCTGTCCAATTCCCATTAGAGCCGAGCCAGCATTACTCATAATGGACTTAACATCAGCAAAATCGAGATTCACGAGGCCATTCACAGTTATAAGGTCCGCTATACCCTGGACTCCTTGCTTTAGGACATCATCAACTGTCCCAAACGCATCAAGCAGGCTAGTTTTACGATCAACTAGCTGAAGTATTCTATCGTTTGGAATGGTAATTAACGTATCGACCTTATCCTTAAGTTCCTGTATACCTGCATCTGAAATCTTGCGGCGTCTATCACCTTCAAAAGTGAAAGGCTTAGTTATAATGGCAACTGTTAGGGCGCCGATTTCTTTGGCTATCCTAGCTACGACTGGGGCTGCACCTGAGCCAGTACCGCCACCGTAGCCTGCAGTTATAAATACCATCTCAGAATGCTTCAGAGCATTATATATGTCTTCTTCGCTCTCTTCTGCTGCCTGCCTTCCAACATCAGGGTTGGCACCAGCACCTAATCCCCTCGTGGCTTCCTTACCAATATGAACCTTGTTGTTGGCCTGTGAATAATGAAGAGCTTGAGCATCAGTATTGATGGCAACAAAATCAATGCCTCTTAGTTTGGATTGAATCATCCTGTTGAGTGCATTGCCGCCGCCGCCGCCGATACCGACCACTTTGATGCGCGCAAATGTTTCAATTTCTGGTAAGATTTCTGCCATATTTGTTCACCTCGCTTTTTTATAATTGCATCGGGAGACTCCATCTCCCAGATATAAACTGCCTTACCACATACCTTTATTAGTTAAAAGGATAATATTAGTATACATAAATGAAACAGCATATGCAATATATTTATTCAACATATATAGCTAATTACTGCATATAAAAAATGTGTTCATATCTATATATATTTTATTCTAAATATTTTATAGAGCTAGGATGCTTAAGTTGAAAGTTAAATTAGGGCAGAATGCTTTTAAATACAGATTTTATCTTTTGCCCTATTCCACCAATGACAGCCTCGAACTTATTATTCTTTTGATCTCTAGGAATTTCCATATCTTCAAGCATTAGTCCAATAGCCACCGAGTAGCTAGGATCAGATATTTTATCTGATACCCCTGTGTATTTCTGCGATGAGCCAATGCTTACGGGTAGCTTCGCAATATCTTTTACGAATTCAACTAGATTTTCTAGGTTAGCTCCGCCTCCAGTCAATACTATGCCGGCTGCAAGCTGGCGACTATGATCAACTTTACTAATTTCTTTTGATACCAGTGTGAATATCTCGCGACACCTAGAATAGATTATTTTATCTATGTCATTTTGAGAAAATATCCCGCTACCGCCAAAACTATTGAGGTCTATTTTTTTAGTATCTCTTGGGTTGGGAGTCTTAGCTTCGCCATGTTTAATTTTAATTTTTTCGGCAATTTCTATATTTGTCTTAAGTCCATAGACTAGATCCTTGGTGATATTATTCGAGCCAATTGGCAAAATACTACTATAGACAAGCTTGCCCTCTCTATATATCACAAGGCCAGTGGTTTCTGATCCAAAATTGACCATAGCCACACCAAGCTCCATCTGCTTCTTAGTCAAGACTGTCTTGGCGGCCGCGATTGGCACTATTTGTTGGTTATTTATTTTAACTCCAGATCTGAAGACGGCATTATCTAGATTTTTAATAGCTGGGGTTGAGCCCGATATAATATGAGTTTCTACCTCCAGCTTAATGCCGTTCATTCCAACAGGATCAGAGATACCTGACTGGCCATCAACTATATATGAATTAGCTATGACTTCTATAATCTGCCTGTTTGAATCAAGCTGCACAGCTGTTGCGGCCTGCTCAACTCGAACCAATTCTTCCTTTGTAATCTCTCTATCAGCCCTAGATACAGCAATCACGCCCTTCGAATTCATACTTCTTATCTGGCTGCCGTCAATAGAAATGGTGGCTCGCTCAATCGCGATCCCACTCATACGCTCAGCTTCTTCGAGTGCAGCAGTAATGGAACTGACAGTCTCTTCAACATCAACCACGACCCCACGCCTTAAGCCTGAGGTCGGCGAAACACCAAGCCCAATAATGCTCGGAGTCGGAGAATCTTGCTGGTGCAATCCAACTACACAAACCACTTTACTTGTGCCGATATCTAGACCGACGTATGTTTCCTCATTTTTTGGCGCCATATATAAAGACATTATCGCACTCAGAGGTGTTAGTTGCAAATATTAGCTGGCGATTACTTCGCAGCCATCTTTTGTTACCAGTATGGTATTTTCAAATTGAGCACTAAGAGAGCCGTCTCTGGTCATATAAGTCCAGTTATCCTCGGCTAGATATAGGTCATTGGTGCCCAGTGAGGCAATTGGCTCGACTGCAATTGTCATGCCAGCCTTAAGCACTTCTCCGCTACCTGCCCTGCCATAATTTGGAATCACCGGGTCTTCATGAAGTTCATGGCCAACACCATGGCCAGTCAGGCTATAAATTGGCTTGAGACTATACTTTCTTAAAGTTTTTTCTATTATTTCGCTGACATCGCCAACTCTAACACCTTCAGCTATCACACCCAGCGCTTCTTGCAATGCCTCATAGCAACCCTCGATAAGGTTTCGGGCATCCTTGCTTGGCTTTCCGATACTAATGGTTCTGGCGGCATCTGTAATCATGCCTTTATAGGTAACTCCATAGTCTATTCCTACCAGGTCACCCTCTCTTAGCTCTCGAGAGTTAGGGATGGCATGTACAATTTCATTATTCACAGACACGCAAACCCTTCCAGGGAAGCCCTGGTAGCCCAGAAAGGCTGGTTCGCCGCCAAGCTTCCTAGTTTCTACATCGGCTATTTTATCGAGCTCCAAGCTAGTAATGCCAGGCTTTGCCTTTGCCGTCAGGATATCTAGGAGCTTAGTGAGTATTTCGCCACTTTTCTTGATATTCTCAAGCTCCTCTGGAGTTTTGATGCGATTACTTACCATCCCAGTGCCGTCTTCATGCGCTCTTCAATTTCTTCAATCGTTCCGACTCCATCGACCGATATAAATTTACTTTTGTGCTTATAGTATTCAATAACCTCTTCGGTCTGGCTATGGAAAATGTTAATACGATTTTGAATTACATTGCTGACATCATCCATTCTACCCCTCTTAAGCAATCTAGTAATTGCCTCAGAATCAGGGATACTCAGCAGTACATAATTGATTAATTCGATATCATTATTTTGTGCATATTCCTCCAGCCATTCTGCCTGATCTAGGCTCCTAGGGTAGCCATCTGCAATTATCAGACTATCTTGGGCGCAGGAATCGATCTGGTCTTTGATGATATTGTTTACTAGATTGCTATCAACTAAGCCCCCAGACTGCATTACTTTTTTTATATCATCATTTGAATTACTCAAGTCTCTTATTAGCTTGCCTACCTTAATAACTTCTATTTTTTTTGATTTGCTCAGTAGGTCTATCTGGGTATCTTTACCGGAACCTGGCAGACCAACGATAATTACAAGCTGTTTCATAGAAAATACTTTTGAATTAACTCTATTATCCTTGGAACGAATACCACAAATGCCACCACCAGCGAACCTATAGCAGTCAGCAATACGGCTGCCGCCATCATGTCTTTTGTAAGCTCTACGGCATGATTATTTTCTTGGCTTATAAGGTCTAAGGTTTTTTCTATGGCGGTATTAATTATCTCTGCAAAAATAACCAGAATAATTGATGTAAAAACAAATAGGAATTCTAAAACGCCGACTTTTAATATTATTGAACCGACGATAGCTAGCCCAGCAAAAAAAAGATGTATTTTGGCGTTGCGCTCCGACTTTATAACTTCGCGCATTCCCTTTACTGCGTATTTAAAGCTATTTAGTGTGACCATTTGAAATCTCTGTATTCATAATTTAGTTTATTCATGATATCACTCTGGAGGGCATCTAGACTAGTCACCTGCGCAGAATTCTGGTGATCAAAGCCTAGAATATGCAATGTACCGTGCGCTATCAGCAAGGACAGCTCGGCGTCTTGGCTGATTTTGTTATCTTTGGCCTGCTGCTTGGCAATATCTAGACACACCACTATATCTCCGTCACTGCTGGAGTTTTTGTCGTCACTATAGTCAAAGCTCAATACATCGGTAGCAGCATCGGTGTTGGCGTATTTAGCATTAAGCTTTTGCATTGTTTTAGAGTCTACAAAAGAAATACCAATAATAAGTTCTTTTTTAACAGCAACAGTATCGGATATGGCTTTAGCAATTGCAGCTATTTTATCTTGGCCTAGAGGACTTTTATCTTCTAAGTGAAAGGTTATCATAAGATTGTCTAGGTGAGTTTTTGCTTAGCTATTTCGGCAATCATTGAGCCATCAGCTTTAGCTTCAGTTTTTTGTCTGACCAAGCCAATAACTTTACCCATATCTGCAGGTCCACTAGCGTTGAGCTCAGCAATAGCTGTGTCTACAACTTTTTCTAAATCTTCTCGACTCATTTGCTCAGGAAGATAATTTTTAATTACTTCTAGTTCGTCCCTCTCTTCTTGGGCTAGGTCTTCGCGCTTAGCATCTTCATATTGCCTAATAGAGTCTTGGTGCTTTTTAGCCTCTTTTTGGATTACTGAAAGTGTTTCCTGCATGCTTAAATCGTGACCAAGTTCTATCTGATAATTTTTTAGAGCGCTCTTTAATAGACGCAGTGTGGTAGTGCGTACTTCATCGCGTAGTTTCATCGCCTCGCCTAAATCTGATTCAAGCTGATCGATTAAATCCATTATCTTTGTCCGAGCATTTCGCGCATTTTTTGCTCTTTGCGAACACGCTTGCGGATAGCGACTTCTCTAGCTTCGGTCTTAGAGATTGGTTTTTGGAAGTATTTCTTTTGACGGGCAGCAGTCAAGATTCCTGACTGAATGACCTTCTTATTGAAACGCCTTACCATATTTTCTACTGATTCATCTTCTTTGCGTGTAACCTGTAACAATTTATTCTCCTTAAATATTTATTGAATTCAAAAATCTGTATAATTTTACCTGAAAAGCGCCAAAAACTCAAGCCCCTAGGCTAGTTCTGATAGTATCGATTAGTTTGTCCTGCTTGTCTACCTGCTGATTTCCTGAAGCCATGTCTTTTATAATGGCTTCATTTTGCTGGGCCTCCCTATCTCCAATCACCACTGCGTACTTAGCCCCCAGCTTATCTGCCAGCGCCAGTTGATCCCCCATAGATTTTTTCGAGAAGTTAGACCGAACCCTAATACCTGCATTTAGGAGCTTTTCTAGTACTACTTCAGCACTGAGTGAAGCATCCTTACCGATAGCCACCACAAAAACATCTGGGTTAATGGCTTCTGGAACGTAGCTCATTTCCTCTAGCTCAAGTTTTATACGTTCGATGCCTAGCCCAAAGCCTATGGCTGAGGTTGCGACCCCTCCAAGCTGCTCGACTAAGCCGTCATACCGACCACCTCCGCCCACACTAAAGCTAGCCCCTTCTCTAGATGCGATATATTCAAATACGATGTCGTTGTAGTAATCAAGCCCTCTAACCAAGCGAGTATTGAGCTCATACTCAATTCCACAGCCCTCCAGCATCTCTAATATGGACTGAAATCTCTCTGCCGATTCCTTACTAAGATAGTCTATGATGTGCGGGGCACCTTCTACCAGCTCCATAACGGCCTCGTCTTTGGTGTCGAGTATTCGGAGAGGGTTGCTTTCGAGCTGAGCTTTATTTATTTCAGGAAGCTTATAGCGGTGTGCCTCAAAATAAGACTTTAACACTTCAATATACCTTTGCCTGTCTTCAGGCGAGCCAATACTATTAATCAAAACCTTATGGGCAATACCTAAGTTATTCAAAAGCCGTGCGCCCATTGCTATTACGTGCACATCTGCGGTAGTGGTTGAATCGCCAAACACTTCAAACCCCAGCTGATGATGCTGTCGATAGCGTCCAGCCTGTGGCCGCTCATATCTAAAGTGAGGCTCTATGTAATATAGAGTTACTGGCTTGGGCAAACTACCCATACCATTCTCTATATAGGCTCGCACAACTCCAGCGGTACTTTCGGGCTTAAGAGTTAGGCTGTTATCAGAACGGTCTTTAAAAGTGTACATTTCCTTGCTTACAACTTCTGTTTCTTCCCCCACAGCTCGAGTAAATAGCTCAGTGCTTTCAATGATTGGGGTTGATATTCTCTCTGCCCCTGACTGTCTACAGATTTGAACGAAAGTTTCAGTTATGAACGACCAAAGCTTCTGATCGGTCGGAAGGAGGTCTTGCATACCCCTAGGTTTTTGATATTTTTTACTCATAGCTATTATTTTAACTAGAAAATCTGGTTTAAACAAACACGGTCCAATTGAACAACTATTTTATAGCCGTTTATAGAGCATTAAAAAATAGCTAATTAAAGCTCTATAATGTGCATAAAAAATTAATCATTATTAATCGTAAAAACACTAAATAACACCTTTAAATAGTTTGGTAAAATATATTATGCGATACAATGAACAAATTACTTATTCTTTAGCTTTATGTCTATAATTTCTAATTGATGAGTCCTACGTTCTTGCCATATATTTTCGCTC
>CALRAY010000004.1 GCA_943353705.1 Patescibacteria group bacterium UBA4664
GTGTCTGCGGTTGGCAAGGAACCAGTTAACGCCTCACTCAAGTCGAATGCTGGAAACATAGAGATTATCAATGACCAAGATGGTTTTAGGATTGACCAGAAGCTTCTGACTAGCCTAATCCAAAGCGCAATTGCTGATGATAAAAATACCAATATTAATTTAGAACCTAAGCCTGTTAAGGCTTCCCTTCTAGCATCAGATTTAGCTACAGCTAAAAATAAAGCAGAAGATATATTATCAAGATCAGTGGTATTGAATTATGAAGGTCAGCAATTTGTGCCAGATAAGAATACGATGGGCTACTGGCTAGAATTTAAGCAGTTGCAAAAAGAAAATGGTACCACTGAGCTAGAGGTAAGTCTTTCAAGGGAGCAGATAAAGGGGTACTTACAATCTGTTGCAAACCAAATTAACATATCGCCAAAGAATAAGAAAGTTAACATCAGAAATGGCGTTAGTAGTGTCGAGCAAGAAGGCCAAAACGGCAAATCAATCCTGCTTGACCCTGCTGTAGAAAAGATTTTTTCAACCCTTAATTCAAGTAGTGTATCGGTTAACTTACAGTCGGAGCCAATTGCATTTAAGACCGAGACCAATCGTTCAATTGGGCTTGATTATGGAAATTATATCGAAATTAATTTGTCTTCACAGCGACTCTGGGCATATCAGGACAATAAGTCTATCTTCTCCACGGCTATCACTAGTGGAGCGACAGGAGCTGGCTTCCCTACGGTGACTGGGCTATTTAGTATTTACGCTAAAGAAAGAGGCAGGTATCTAAACGGCCGGCCCTATGGCTGGGACTATAACGTATATGTGGATTACTGGATGCCATTTACCGGTGGGTATGGGCTACATGATGCAGATTGGCGCAGCGCCTTTGGTGGGCAGGATTACTATTATGGAGGCAGCCACGGCTGCGTGAATATGCCTAAGTCCTCAGCAGCCTTTATTTATGGCTGGGCTAGCGTCGGTACGCCAGTTTGGGTACATTATTAGAGCTAGCCGCACCTAAGCATAACTGGTATAATTATGGCTATGAAGCCAGACAATATAAACACTGGTGCGGCTGAGTCTGTTCCTAATACGGACGGTATTAGTATAGAAAATAATGAAAAAAACTTAAATTCCATTGCTAAAGTTGAATCTCAGCCAGGTGTAGGTGCTTCGTCCTCGCCCCTCGCCAACCCAAAGCAACAGACTAGCTCATTGACCCAAGCTACAAAATCTACTCCTCAAGACCAGGACGAAGATAGTCAATCAGGCAATTTTGAAAAGCACATTTCTAGTCTTCCAGCAGAGGATACTGAGGTAATTGAAAAAGAGTGGATAGATAAGGTTGATGAAATAATCCAAAAAACTGCCTCAGAACCATATTTTGAAGATCAAGCTCACCATGCATTATCAAAGGCCTATCTGAAAAAGAGATTCGATTTGGGAATCAAATAGCATGGACAGTTTTTTAGTACTTGCCATAGTAATGCTCATAATATTCATAAGCGTAGTTGCGATTATCGGAATTTTTGTATACTTAAAGATTGCGAGGCGATCTAAAGATGTCGAAAGAAGCTTGAAGCTAATTCCTTTATTGCTTAAAATACCGCCACAAGAATCGGGTGACGAAAATCGGGATGTTAGGGACTTAGTCAAGGAAAATATTTCTAAGGCAGAAGGAGTTTATAGGCTTCTCTCGGGGATATCAGGAAAGAAATCTCGCGTCCACAGCCAAAGATTTGTTAGTTTCGAGGTCATTGCAAAAGGAAAGCAAATATACTTTTACGTAGCAGTACCCGCCAGCTTACTTGCAGCAGTTAAAAAAGCCCTCACCTCTGGTTACCCAGGCATACAAATAGAACAAGAGAATGATGTTAATTTCTTTTCCAAGGAGGCAAAGATAGCAGGCGTAGCGGGTGGTGAATTTGAGCTCAATAAAGATAGTTATTATCCTATTAATACTTATCAGATAAGCGAGCAGGATGCATTTACAGCACTTTTGTCGGGCATTTCGGGTTTGAATGAAAACGAAGGAGCTGGAATTCAAATATTGGTTAGACCTGCAAATACAAAGTGGATAAAAAAAGCCCGCCAAACTTCAAAACAAATACTGAATCCCAATAAAAAATACGGAACCGAAAAAACACTCTCTATGGTTGGCGATATTATAAAAGCACCACTTAGAAGCGAAAAGAGTGATAAGTCAGAAGACCCAAAGCAGCCAGATACGATTGATCAAGAGAAAAGTAAGCTAATAGAAGAAAAAATAAAATTCCCCATGTTTGAGACATTAATTAGAGTTGTAGCTAGTGCCGAAACGAGTGAAAATGCAAATTTAATAATAGACAGTATAAAACTTGGCTTTGCGCAATTAGCATTGAATAACTCTAATTCATTTAAATATAATTCATCGAAAGACCCAGAAAAATTAGCTACAGATTTTATTTTTAGATTTTATCCTAAAAATAAAAATAAGAGTCTGCTTAATTCGGTTGAGCTCGCTACTGTATTCCACCTGCCTAGCTCCACAATAGACATTTCCGCTACTGTTGAGCGAAAGGGCATGAAAGAAATTACTGTTCCTGCTGGAATGAGCGACGAGGGAATTATACTTGGAACAAATAATTATCAAGGTCATGAGCAAATAGTTAGACTAGCCGACGAAGATAGGCGCAGGCATTTTTATATCATAGGACAAACCGGCACAGGTAAGTCATTATTTTTAAGAAACTGTATTGTTCAGGATATGTACGCAGGAAAGGGCGTTGCATTTATAGACCCACACGGTGATGGTGCAGAAGAATTGATGTCGATGGTCCCACCAGAGCGGGCTAAAGATGTAGTGTATTTCAATCCGGGCGATGCAGATTTCCCGATGGGCTGGAATATTATGGAGTTTGATCCTGAACATCCAGAACAAAAGGACTTTTTAGTGCAAGAAGCTATTTCGATGCTCTATAAGATATATGACCCTAACAAACAAGGCTTCATGGGTCCACGCTTTGAGGCGTGGTTCCGTAATGCTGCACTGACGGTTATGGCTGACCCCGAGGGTGGAACTTTTATTGAGATACCTAAGGTTTTTACAGACGATAATTATTTGAAGCAAAAGTTTAAGCACCTAAAAGACCCAGTTATACAGGACTTCTGGACTGGCGAAATGGCCCAGACAGATGCCCACTCAAAGTCAGAGATGCTAGGTTGGTTTGCATCAAAGTTTGGGGCTTTTTCAAATAATGAAATAATGCGTAATATAGTAGGGCAAAAACAGTCAGCCTTTAATTTAAGAGAAATCATGGATGAAGGTAAGATATTATTTGTAAATTTATCTAAAGGTCTACTTGGAGACATAAACTCTCAGCTACTTGGTATTATGTTTATTATTAAGTTCCAGGTTGCCGCAATGAGTCGAGCCGATATGGAAAAAAAGGATAGGCGTGATTTTAGTGTCTATATTGATGAGTTCCAGAATTACTCTACAGACTCTATTGCTACAATCCTGTCAGAGGCTCGTAAATACGGCTTAAGTCTGATTATGGCTAACCAGTTTATCTCGCAGCTAGATGAGAACGTCAGGGATTCTGTGTTTGGTAATGTAGGCTCGATGATTAGTTTTAGAGTCGGTCCAGATGATGCAGAATATCTTATAAAGCAGTATGCGCCTGCATTCGATGCATCTGACTTGGTAAATATACCTAATCACTACTTTGCCGCCAGGGTAATGGCTAAGGGCTTCCCGTCGACACCATTTTCTATGAAAGAAATTATGCCTCCGCTTGGCAAAGAAAAGCCTGAAATAATGCAAGCAATGATTGATTTGAGCAGAGCGAATTATGCAAAGCCGAAAGCGCAAGTTGTTGAAGACATAGCTAGGAATCTTGGAATATGATTGCAATTGTTGGTAATGAAGCATAAAATTATTTACAAAGAGAGGGTGAATTGAAGTTTAAAGACATAGTTGTAAATATCGTTTCTGGCGCAATGCCGCCACATCGACTTGGGTATTATATAGGCAGATTTTCCAAGGAAACATCAGTCCGAAGATTGGCCTCGCTATTGCTAATTGGTTTATTTTTATTCCAATCGGTTGTTTTTATCGCTCCCCCAAGACCCACGAAAGCAGCAAGTGGCAATGATTTGATTTATGGGGGTATAGGCGAGGGCTCGGAAGCTTCGATGAAGCAGAACATGATTAATTACCTTAATAAAGAATCTTACGGCTCTGCATTTTTTCAATTGATGGGTATAAATCAGCAATATGTACAGAGCAATATGAAAAAAGGAACAATAGGCGCTAATAGCTGGAAGTATTCAATGGGCCACAACCCCTTTGGCGGGCCAAATTGTAGTGTAAGATTCGATCAAGCTCCTGAGTTTCGTGGCGTTTCGCCATTTCCGGGAAGCGAATCTGTGTATGTCGGATCCCCTAACTGTCGCTGGAACCAATCAAGCTTCACAGGACTAATTGGCGACAGGCCGGTTTATGTTGGTGGAACATGGTGGAAGATTGGTATAGTTGGGGACTGCGGTAATATCGTCTTGATACCAGTTCAAGCACCAGAATTGCCTAATTGCGAATCCTTAAACTTGTCTTCATATAGTGTTCTTGTCGGGCAGCCAGTAGTCCTAACTGGAGTCGCAAGTGCTAAGTCCACTACCCAGGTAGAATCTGTAAATATGCAGTATAATTTGTACAATAGCTCCGCGAGCGATCCTGCCAAGAACCCAGCCCTAGAGAGCAGGGTAAGCAATGGCATTACTTACAATAACGGCAAATATATAGATTCATCAGCTAAGTCATTTAGTTTCGCTGCCCCAGGTTCTTATGTAATTAGGCTTTCCGTTACAGCTCCTAGCGAACCTGCTTTCAGATTTGGTCTACCAGGGTCGTCAGTTAACTCTTGCGCCAAAACAGTTTCGGTAGTGCAGGATAATAAAACTCTAGTATGCTCCAAGCTCGGTATAAATAATCAATCATCCTCATCTATACAATCGCCTTTCACGCCTGCATTATCAGGCAAGGCCACAGCAAATGGAAGTGTCGGGCTAGCCTATCCTAGCAAATTTGAATACATTCTATTGACGGAGGTACCTGCATCAGCCAGTGGCCCTAAAGTATCTTATGATGGAAAAATTTACCAAGAGAAAAATCCAAATGGCGGTAAAACTAGGATAGAAAGAAGCGTCTCCTATCCCAACACGGGCTTGTCGAGTTTTACAGACCCTATAGCCGGTGGCTCATTTGAGGGTAAGGATTTTACCCAGACCTTAGCTAATGGCGCAGCCTCAAAAAATTACTTAATTATTTTAAGGGTCTACAACCAATCTGGCATCGTTTCGCCCGACAATCCGAATGGTTGCTACCAACCTTTTACGCTTACATCACAGCCTATCCCCGAAAAAATATTCTGCAAGTCACTAAATGTTAATTTGGATCCTACTAGTGCCAAGGTCCCTAACAACCCAACCTTTATTGGTAGCTCTCAAAAGCAAGGAGCAGGATCACTCACGCCTATAAAGTATGAATATAATGTCTATAAGAAAAATGGTAATACTTTTGAAAAAATCACAAATGTACCAATTACTAGTAACTCTACGGAGTATATAGATACTAAATTGAAGGCTTATAAGTTCACAGAATCTGGTGAGTATAAGGTAACACTGACAGTTATTTCCAGCGATGGCAGCCGAACCCAAGAAGGCATTGATGCCAATGGAGATAAGGGCTGCGAGTCAGTATTTACTCTTAGTACATATCCTCCGCAGTGCATAAGCTTAAGCTCAGTACCAAATAGCATCGAGTCCCCGCCAAAGGATGTCGAGTTGACTGGGATTGCCCAGGTCGAGGGAGGAGAAGTTAAGAATGTAACGTTTGATTTTGGCGATGGGAGCAAACCACAAAAAATTAATACCAAGCAACTTATAAATAAAGTGAAGCATACCTATACCCTCCCTGGTAAGTACCAAGCATCATTTACTTTTGAGGCTACCACAGGATCGGTCCAGACAGCTCCTGCCCAGTGCAAGACAATAATAAATGTAACGGATCAGAAGTTTATAAAGCTAGTCGCCAATACAACTCAATTA
Organism: Patescibacteria group bacterium UBA4664; assembly: GCA_943353705.1. GTDB lineage: Bacteria > Patescibacteriota > Saccharimonadia > CAILAD01 > BJGX01 > CALRAY01. Next base: position 6,082 of record CALRAY010000004.1, read on the forward strand.
ACCAGCGATGGTAGGCCTATTGATGCAAATGGTAAGGTGGCAAAACCTGGCGATATACTTCGATATCAAATTGGTATTTGTAATGCTTCAGGAGAGGTTATTAATAATTACGTTTTTGAGGACAATATAACTGACCTGCTATACTACACCGATATTGTCGATGCCGGAGGAGCTGAAGTTATAAAAACTACTGGAGCAAGTGTGCTAGTATGGAAGCCCCAAAACATACAGCCGATAGAGCCTTCTAAGGCCTGCGTCGATAGCAGCGGTAAGCCTATATATGCAAATTATTCATCCTTCAGGGAGTTCAAGGTTAAAGTAAAAAGTCCCGTTCCTAATGATGCTCTCAAAGCGGCTGATCCAAACGGTTACGACTGCGAGGTGGCCGATGAATTCAATGGACAATACGTTGCCACGCCCATTGCTTGTTCACCGATAAAACTAATCGATGCAAGAAATCCACTGCCCCGAACAGGGTCGGGCTTGGCTCTAGCGGTAATTGGATTCTTTGCGGCATCATCTGTATTCCTCTATTACCGCAATCGCATGCTTAAAAAAGAATTAAAGCTTATTGAAGAAATAACGGAGGATGAATATGGCAAATCCTGAAGCTCAAGGTAGTTCACCAGAAAAAAAAGGCTTGGGTAAGGAATTAAAAAAGCTTTCCCCGGAAATTAAAAATCTTTCCTCCGCAGAACGCGAAGCACTTGAAAAAGATCTTGCCCAGCGTGGAGAAAAAGCTGAAAAAATAATCGAAAAACATAAAATCGAAAAAGAACCCGTTATAGAAACACAAGAGGCTACTCAAGAAAAATCAAAGTCTGCAGGCGAATCTACATCTCATGCCACCAAGCATCGCCCTCAGCCTAAGACCGATAGGGAGAGAAATAGTCTCTACAGGCATGAGCTTAAAGAAATGCAATCGAAGCTACCAGCTATCCAAAGGACTTTTTCGAAAGTTATTCATAATACTTCAGTCGATAAAATCAGCGACCTGACCCAAGAGACCGTTTTTAGACCTTCCGCAATGATTGGCGGTGCAGTAGTCGGCCTAATTTTAGGAATAACAATCTATGCGGTGGCTAGTATATATAAATATAGTATTAGCAATCTAGAAATTCTTTTACTTGCATTCCTGGGATCGCTTTTTGGTGTTTTGGTAGAGTCTGTGGTGCGTCGTTTTGGCCACCGTAAGTAAACTAAATTATCCACCTATAATTTGATTGATTCTTATCTCATTATCACCTATAATAGTAGTATAAATGAGCCTATAAGAGCTTATATTTGTTTGTAATAAAAGAGGGGATAATCAGTTCGATATGGCAGAAAATAAGCAGCAGTACAACGCTGAGCAAATCCAAGTTCTCGAAGGTCTGGAGCCGGTCAGGAAAAGACCAGGAATGTATATTGGCGGAACTGGCAGTGAAGGTTTGCATCACCTGATATGGGAAATAGTTAACAACTCCATCGATGAAGCATTAGCTGGCGAGGCTACTATTGTAGAGGTAGTAATGCATGACAATGGCTGGGTGACTGTGACTGATGATGGTCGCGGTATTCCGGTCGATAAGCACAAGACTACAGGTAAATCTGCTCTTGAAACGGTCCTAACGGTATTGCACGCAGGCGGTAAATTCGGCGGCGGAGGCTATAAAGTTTCTGGTGGTCTTCACGGCGTTGGTATTAGTGTTGTTAATGCTCTATCGACCGAACTAAAGGCAGTGGTATGGAAAGATGGCAAAGAGTATGTGCAATTATACAAAGCAGGTGTTCCTGTTTCTGATATTAAAGTAGTTGGTAAGACATCTAAGCGAGGAACTCAAATAAGTTTCAAGGCTGATGATGATATTTTTGAGACGACCAAGTATAACTACAAGATAGTTCTAGACTACTTGCGACATCAGGCCTACCTAACTAAGGGTGTACATGTAAATATCAAAGACGAAAATAGCAATCAGAGCTATGGCTTTTATTTTGAAGGTGGAATTAAAAGCTATGTCGAGCATCTAAACAAAGGCAGAGAATCATTGAACGAACCAACCTTTTATGTTGATAAAAAAGTCGATGAGGTTGTCGTGGAGATTGCCATTCAATATTCAGATAGTTTTAATGAGCAAGTTAAGGCATTTGCTAACAATATCTTTAATCCTGAAGGCGGTACGCATATCGTGGGATTCAGGACAGCTCTCACTAGAGTCATTAATGAATACGCGCGCAAAAATAGCATAATAAAAGAAAAAGAAGAAAACCTCACTGGCGATGACGTGCGCGAGGGATTAACTGCAATCGTATCAGTCAAGCTACCCGACCCTCAGTTTGAAGGCCAAACCAAGGCAAAGCTTGGTAATCCTGAAATGCGAAACATTGTCGAAAAGGTGCTTAATGAATATCTCAGCTACTACTTAGAAGAGAATCCGAATGAAGCTAAGAAAATTATCGGAAAGGGCTTACTGAGTGCCCGAGCCCGAATGGCTGCTCGAGCTGCTCGCGATAGCGTTATCCGAAAAGGCGCCCTAGAAGGAATGACACTACCGGGTAAGCTAGCCGATTGTAGTAGCAAGGATCGATCCAAGAGTGAGGTTTATATAGTTGAGGGAGATTCGGCTGGAGGTTCAGCCAAGCAGGGCCGTGACCGTAATTTTCAAGCTATCTTGCCACTTAGAGGAAAGATATTGAACGTTGAACGAGCAAGACTCGACAAGATGCTTGCCAATAATGAAGTTAAGAGCTTAATTATAGCCCTAGGAACTGGTATAGGAGAAACCTTCGATATCGACAGGCTGCGCTATAATCGAATCATAATAATGACCGATGCAGATGTTGATGGTGCTCATATTAGGACTTTATTGCTGACACTATTCTATCGACATTTCCCTGATTTGGTTACGGGCGGGCACATTTATATAGCTCAGCCCCCACTATTTAAGGTTTCTAAGGGTAAGACTGCAAAATATGCCTTTTCAGATGCCGAAAGGGATGAAATAATATCCGATATCATGCAATCAATTAGCCAAAAAGTGGTTGAAAAAGAGGCTAAAAGCAAGTCCACTTCAGAGGTTAGTAAAAAAGAAGTTGAATCAGCCGAAGATTTAGCTAAGCTTGCCGAGGAAGTAACTGGCGCCGAAAGTGATGATGACACTCCCAAGGAAGATAATCCGCTTAAGAAAGCTGGTATAAATATACAACGTTATAAAGGTCTGGGCGAAATGAATCCTGAACAGCTGTGGGAAACTACAATGGATCCGCAAAATCGCGTATTGCTGCAGGTTAAGGTTGACGATGCTGAGCGTGCTGACGCCATATTCAATAAGCTCATGGGCGAGGAGGTTAGCTTACGCAAAACTTTCATTCAGACACATGCAAAAGACGTAACTAACTTGGACGTATAAAATGGAAGAAGAATTGAAAACACCACAAGAACCACAAGAACCACAAGTACCACAAGAACCAAAAGAGCAGATGGGGTCTAAGCTGTTTAAGGCTGAAAAAACTGAATTTGGACTGGTAGCCCCACAGACAATAGAGTCTGAAATGGAAAAGAGCTATTTGGATTATGCTATGAGCGTAATTGTCTCTCGTGCTTTGCCAGATGTTCGCGATGGACTCAAGCCAGTGCATAGAAGAATTTTATTTGCCATGCATAGCCTAGGCCTGCGCAGTAATGCTAGATACCGTAAATCAGCGACTGTGGTTGGTGAAGTTTTGGGTAAATACCACCCTCACGGCGACTCTTCGGTTTATGAAGCAATGGTGCGAATGGCCCAAAACTTCAGTATGCGCTATATGCTCGTGGACGGCCAAGGTAACTTTGGATCAATGGACGGCGATGGAGCTGCCGCCATGCGTTATACCGAAGCCAAGATGACTAAGTTTGCCGAAGAAATGCTAATTGATATAGATAAAGATACCGTAGATTTCATGCCAAACTATGACGGCTCACAAAAAGAGCCAAAAGTAATGCCTGCCAAGGTGCCTAATTTGTTACTAAATGGAGTGCAAGGAATCGCCGTCGGTATGGCCACCAATATACCAACTCACAACCTTACAGAGATTGTAGATGGAGTTATCTATATTATCGACAATCCTGAAGCAACCTTGGCCGATTTAACCAAGATTGTAAAAGGCCCAGACTTCCCAACCGGAGCAGTTATTTTTGACGACGGTGGAATCGCCCAGGCATATAGCACCGGCAGAGGAAGCATCACAATGCGGGCTGTTGCTGAAATTGAAGAAGATGCTAAGGGCAAAGAACGAATTATTATTACAGAAGTGCCATACCAGACCAACAAAGCCACTTTGGTCGAGAAAATTGCCGATCTCGTAAAGGAAAAGAAGGTAGTAGGAATATCTGACTTAAGAGATGAGTCTGCAAAGGAAGAAGTTCGCATCGTAATAGAGCTGAAAAAAGATGCCTATGCCAATAAAATACTCAACCAGCTCTATAAGCTAACCCCAATGCAGACTGCATTCCATGTAAATATGCTAGCTTTGGTCGATGGAATTCAGCCTAGAATACTTAACCTTGAAATGGTACTTCGTTATTATTTGAGTCACCGCAAGACCGTAGTGCGCAGAAGAACAGAATTTGAATTGCAGAAAGCAAAAGACAGGGCACATATCCTAGAAGGGCTCCGAATTGCTCTTGATCAGATCGATGAAGTTATTAGTACTATTAGAGGGTCTAATACTCAGGATGAAGCGCGCAAAAATCTAATTAGTAAATTTAAACTTTCTGAAATTCAAGCCAATGCGATCTTGGCAATGCAACTCAGGACGCTCGCTGGTCTTGAGCGCAAAAAGATTGAAGACGAATATGAAGAGCTCCAGAAGCTGATTAAGAAGCTAGAGGAGATATTAAGCGACGAAAGCAATATTTTGAAAGTTATTCGCGAAGAGCTTGAAGATGTTAAGGAAAAATATGGCGATAAGCGCCGTACTCAAATTATCAAACGGGCGATTGGCAACTTCAAGGATGAAGATTTGATTCCTGACGAAGAAGTTGTCATTACTCTGACGAAAGGCAACTATATTAAGCGTATCGTGGCTAGTGAATACAGAGCTCAGGGACGTGGCGGTAAAGGCAAGATTGGTATGGCAACTAAGGAAGAAGACGTTGTTGAACACGTCGTGCAGGCCCGAACTCATGACACAATTCTATTCTTTACTACACTAGGTAGAGTATTTAAGCTTAAGGTATATGAGATTCCTCCAGCTGGCAGGACTGCTAAGGGTCAATCTATAGTTAATGTATTGAGCCTAAGTCCAGAAGAAAAAGTTACATCGCTTGTTTCGGTTAAAAAGGATGATTCTTCTAAGTATCTATTTATGACAACCAAGAATGGAACCGTCAAAAAGACCGCTCTTTTAGACTTTGCAAATATCCGCCAGAGTGGAATTGTTGCCATAAAACTAGATGCTGGCGATGAGCTAAGCTGGGTCAAGAAGACAGCTGGCGAGGATAATATTATTATTTCTACCTCAATGGCCCAAGCCATCAGATTCAAAGAGTCAGACGCTAGATCTATGGGCAGAGCTACGCGTGGCGTTCGCGGAATTAGATTGCGCAAAGACGATACAGTAGTAGGCATGGATGTTATTAGCGGGGAAGACCAATTAATGCTAGTAATAATGCAGAATGGATACGGCAAGATCACGAAAAGCAATCAATTCTCTTCGCATAATCGAGGAGGCGTCGGAATTAAGGCTGGAGTAGTAACGGCCAAGACAGGTAGAGCTGTTGATGTGCGTATTATAAGCTCAAGAGAAGATGATGTGTTAATTATATCCAAGCAAGGGCAGGTAATAAGATTAAAGCTTAGCGCTATACCTGTAATTGGCCGGTCCACCCAAGGTGTAAGAATAATGCGCATGGCAGCTGGAGATGAAATAGCCTCAATCGCACTAATGCCAAAAGTCCAAGACGAGATTATCGATGAGAAAGATTCCAAAATTGAAGATGAAAAGAGTACTGGCGAAAAGAAAACTGAAAAAAAGAAATAGTTATACTTAAGCGTTTTGCCAATTAAGCTGTAATTGTAGTATTATAAAGTCAAAGAAAGGCACATTATGCTCCAATCTTTACCCAAAATACTAAGCCATAAGGCATCTAAGAAGTTTATAAGTCCAACCGAAGTTGTAAGTGCCATCGACATTAGGCAAGGAAATAGGGTCTTAGAAATTGGCAATCCCTTAGGATTTTTTGCCCCAGCGTTGCTTGATAAAGTAGGCTATGATGGCAGGGTGTATGTGGCTGGCCCAAACCGAGACTCATTCGGTAAACTTTCTCATCTCGGCGACAAAAAAGCCCTAAGATTTACATTGCTCGCAGATTTACTCACGGGCGATGGTATCAATCCAGGGAGTATAGATGTAATATTCTTGACGAATTTACTCTCTAGCACTGTAAGGCCAGACTCTTTCTGTTTATCGATAGGGCAATATCTTAAGGCAGATAGCGAGGTTGTCTTGATAGATTGGGATACAAAAGAAAAAAATGTTGGGCCACTATTAGAGCAGAGAGTATCCAAGGAGGATGCATTGAAATTAATGCATAAGTGCGGCATGAAATTTAAGAAGGTCTTGAATTTATCTGGCTACCATTATGGTCTAGTATTCGGCTTTAGTACTCAATAGTCTAGACTAGAGCTATATATATAAGTATTATATTAAGTATTAACTAGGGGTAAATTTTGCTAACACCATATCTGTATGTTCCGATTATAGCCTGGATATTGGCTCAACTAATCAAAACCGCGATTGAAGTAATCAAGGGCGATGTTGATATAAAATATTTATATGCATCTGGTGGAATGCCATCTGCCCACTCCGCGGTAGTAGTGTCATTAGCTGGCTATACCTTTTATAACCAAGGTGCAAACAGCCCGCTCTTTGGGGTTACGGCAATTATAGCTGGTATCGTTATGTATGATAGCTTTGGTGTGCGTAGGAGCTCCGGTGAGCAAGCAAAGATGCTTAACAAACTAATCACCGAAATGGCTATCAGTGGCAAGCTAAGGAAGCCAGACGATTATTCTAGGCTCAGGGAAGTATTAGGGCACCAGCCACTAGAGGTTATAGTGGGTGCTATGCTTGGAGGACTGGTGGCTACTTTATTTAGTCTGAGCCAATTGAGCCCTATTATTAATTGGATTACTGCCATTCCACCAAAGCCAGAAATATATCTAGTGCTTAGTATAGGTGCAATGATGGTGGTGGCTCCGATAGCGTATTTTGCGTTGTTCCGTAAAAAACTCAAAAAGAACAAAAAAAAATATGAACTTTCTAAGTATATAGCTGGAGTTAATATAATAATTGGGCTAGGACTAGTCTTCTCGGGGCTAGTTTCGTTGGAGTCTATCGCACCATATGGCCAGCGCTGGTTGTCAGTTTTTGGGGTGTCGGCATGGGTGATATTTATGTTGATTGCTATTTGGCGCTGGGCTGGGCTTAAGAGGGAAGCTAAGTTTGATAAAGTCGTTATTAATGAACGTAAACAAAATTGGCTCAAAAAAGCCGGCAAAAAGAAATAGGCCTAAACTAGCTTGACATAGGTGAATATAACCTGTAAAATTCTATCTAGTTTTTGCTTACCACTAAAAGCGGGCTACAAAATAAAACAGCAGACAGCTTATAAGTCAGCTGATTTATTTTTTACTGCTTTGGAGCAAGGCAACTTGAGAAGTAAATAGTGCTAGAAACAACGACTCGTTAATTTCTTTTTGGTCACATTTTTTAAAAAAGTGACAACCCTAGATACAGTTCCTTAGGGAATTGTATCGTCTGGTTTAAGGCCAGTAAACTCTTTTTGGAGAGTTTGATCCTGGCTCAGGATGAACGCTGGCGGCACGCCTAACACATGCAAGTCGAACGGTATTTTTTAGATTCCAATCTCGACGCTCATTCGTGAGTATCAAGATACGGAGTCCAAAATATATAGTGGCGGACGGGTGAGTAACACGTTGGAACCTGCCCCGAAGAGGGGGATAACCATCCGAAAGGGTGGCTAATACCCCATATACTCCGATTTATTCGGAGGAAAGCTTTCGCGCTTCGGGAGGGGCCTGCGTAACATTAGCTTGTTGGTGAGGTAAAAGCTCACCAAGGCTACGATGTTTAGCTGGTTTGAGAGGATGATCAGCCACACTGGGACTGAGATACGGCCCAGACTCCTACGGGAGGCAGCAGTGAGGAATATTCCACAATGGGGGAAACCCTGATGGAGCGATGCCGCGTGCAGGAAGACGCTTTTCGGAGTGTAAACTGCTTTTAACAGGGAAGATTATGACGGTACCTGTAGAATAAGGACCGGCTAACTACGTGCCAGCAGCCGCGGTAATACGTAGGGTCCAAGCGTTATTCGGAATTACTGGGCGTAAAGCGTTCGTAGGCGGTTTTGTAAGTTGGATGTGAAATCCTGTGGCTCAACCACATGGACTGTGTCCAAAACTACATGACTAGAGCATAGTAGAGGCAAGTGGAATTTCTGGTGTAGGAGTGACATCCGTAGATATCAGAAGGAACACCAATGGCGAAGGCAGCTTGCTGGGCTATTGCTGACGCTCAGGAACGAAAGCGTGGGGAGCGAACGGGATTAGATACCCCGGTAGTCCACGCCGTAAACGATGATCACTAACAGTATGGAGATTCGACCCTCTGTGTTGTACAGCTAACGCGTTAAGTGATCCGCCTGGGGAGTACGGGCGCAAGCTTAAAACTCAAAGGAATTGACGGGGACCCGCACAAGCAGTGGAGGATGTGGTTTAATTCGACGCTAAGCGAAGAACCTTACCGAGGTTTGACATCCCAGGAAATCAAGCGAAAGCTAGATGTGCCTTCGGGAACCTGGTGACAGGTGCTGCATGGCCGTCGTCAGCTCGTGTCGTGAGATGTTGGGTTAAGTCCCGCAACGAGCGCAACCCTCGTCTTAAGTTACTATGTCTTAAGAGACCGCCTGGGTTAACCAGGAGGAAGGTGGGGATGACGTCTGGTCAGCATGGCCCTTACACCTCGGGCTACACACGTCCTACAATGGCCGTTACAACGCGCTAGCCAAGCCGTAAGGCGGAGCGAATCGCATCAAAAGCGGCCTCAGTTCGGATTGAGGGCTGAAACTCGCCCTCATGAAGTTGGAATTGCTAGTAATGGTGGATCAGAATGCCGCCGTGAATACGTTCTCGGGTCTTGTACACACCGCCCGTCAAGTCACGGGAGTTGGGAGCACCCGAAGTGATCAATATTGATCCCTAAGGTGAGACCAGCGACTGGGGCTAAGTCGTAACAAGGTATCCGTACCGGAAGGTGCGGATGGATCACCTCCTTTCTAGGGAGTAATCGCTCAAGCAATTGAGTCTGTAGACATGAGGCTACAGTCATATCGAGCCACGATTTATCGTGGGAGTAGATTGGGTACTTCTAGGTCGAATCCGTCTTTGACGGATTGTTACTGACGAGTCGTTTCTAGCACTATTTACCGCTCAAAATAAATAAAAACAACCCCCTATTTGGAGGGTTGTTTTTATTTAAGGTTTAAATACTGGCTTTATTCTATTCCTGGAAGCCGCCGAATATACCTTGTAAAGATTTACCTAGTGGATCAGTGATGAATCCAGCAGCACCACTGAATATTAAAATACCAGAAATTACCATAATAACTCCTATTAGTTTTATAAAGCCTCTGCTGCCGCCAGGTAGTTTGCTCTCAACGAAGCTCAGTGAGCCTGTAAAGTTATAAATTTTTTCACTAAAGACTATTGCTACCACGCCCATTATTAGAACTAATATGCCCCATAAAATTGTCATACCTTTATTTTAACATATTTAAGCTCTAGTAGTTTTTGTGTGGCCTTGAATATTAAGCCTTTTCAGGTTACAATAGTCTGGTTATTTTACTTAAAAAGGGATCGTAGCTCAGCTGGTTAGAGCGCGTCACTGATAATGACGAGGTCGGAGGTTCAAGTCCTCCCGATCCCACCATGAGGGGAGCGTGCCGGCTTCGGTCGGTAGCTCTCCACCAGCTTTTTTAAAAATCCAATTCAGTAAACCAAAGGGCATTGCTACTGTATACTGAATTGAGAGGAAAAGTAGACGGCAACTGAAGCTAGCTTTATTTGTAAGCTAGCGAAAATAAAAGTTTTCTTTTGCGAGGGGCATTAGCTCAGTTGGCTAGAGCGCCTGCTTTGCAAGCAGGAAGTCCGGGGTTCGAGTCCCCGATGCTCCACCATTCAGACAACCCACGAAAGTGGGTTTTTTGAATGGTGATGAATGTCGAGAACCCGGAGCCCATAGGGTGGGGTTCGGTGTAGCCAAAGCCACGCGCAGAAGCTTGCTTCGAGCATGGCGAGGCGGAGAAGGGTGCAGCCCGCTATCCCGATGCTCCACCAAAGAAAAAACCCACTATCAGGTGGGCTTTTTCTTTTAATAATAGACTTTAATTTTAGGTTGTTTTCCGTATCTTACTAAAAAACTATTTACCTCCGCCGCGCCTTGTTGCTAAGTTTTTACCTGACGGATCCTCTCCGCTTCCTGACTCTTCTCGTATTCTTTTTGCATCCTCAGGGTTATCTTGATCGAATCTTTCGTCAATTGCACTTATCCCCCCAGTACTGCTATCCAAGTCTCTATATCTATCAGTTCCTTTGTAATCTGGATCACCAATCTCCGGCTCTTCATCAGGGAATCTATTTAATTCACTCATTATTTCCTCCTAAATTATTTAAATCCTGTAAACCAGTACATGGTAGCACATTTTATTTTATCGAATCAATTTGCTGACACATAGGTTTCGTTAAATTCTTTTTGAGCTATTCCGTAGCTATCTCGATTGCCCGTATCAACTATAAAGTCGCCTGCGCGCATATGCATTTCTTCGCCCCAGAGTGCCCTGAATGAGACACCTGAGTTAGCTTGGATAGCTTTTATTTGTTGAGCTTGTGCTTTGTAGTGACTAGGCTGGCCAGCAATTGTATCAATCAATTGAGAAGCTTGATACAATATATTTATGAAGAATAAATCACTAATTTTAACTTTAGCAGTAATTATTGCATTTTTAATCGCTGGGGCTATAGGCTGGTTAGTTTTGTCATCTATGTCTCCGTCTATGACCACCAAAAGCTCTACCCAAACAAACACAAACGTTGCGCCATCCGAGAGCAATAATAATCAAACTACTACAGAAGATCCCACGACCATTTCTGCGGATCAGCTTGCTTTAAAGAATGGTAAAAACAAGCAAGCGTGCTGGGTCGTCGTCGATGGCATAGTCTATGAGATAGGTGGCTTTGCACTGTGGGTTGATGGCATGCACAGACCCTCAGGTGGTAGGGCAATGTGCGGTAAGGACTTGAGCAGTGTTATTAATCAGTCCCCACACGGCAAGTCCAAGTTGAAGCTTTTAAAAGAAGTTGGCAAATTTAGTAACTAGAGTTACTGCCCATTTAATGAAAAACTAAAAGCCTAAGATTATTGCCAAAGCCATCAATACCATAAGTAGGTCTTCGCCAAGACTTACAAAACTCATTGGTAGCTTGAACACGCTGCCCAAACACGCGCACATCAGCACTTTCTTATCTCTTATGCCATTGTAGGCACCGATTGAATTTATACTCATTATCACTAGCGTAATCCAAGCCGCAATTACAACCTCGAATCTGAATAAGAATGCTAGGCCTAATGCTATTTCAATGAAAGGGTAAATGTAGCCATAAGCCCTTATTCGTTTTGCAATAATGTCATACATCCCGTACGCCTCGGCAAAGGCCGAGAGTTTAATAAGCTTAAAACCGCCGAACACCAAAAAGAATCCAGCCATGAAGTCTAGCGTAATGCTTTGGTAGCTAAATA
>CALRAY010000005.1 GCA_943353705.1 Patescibacteria group bacterium UBA4664
TTGATATTGACGGAGCAGATGATGCTGGAATCGAAGCTACGGCTGAAGAAGTTAAAGATAAGCCTCAGCCCAAAAAGACTTCAGATCTAGAAGATGCCCTAATAGAAGCAAATAAAGACGACGAAAAAGCTACAGAAAAGGCTACAGAAAAAACTACTGAAGAAGCTCCAGAAAAGGCTCCAGAAAATGCTCCAGAAAATGCTCCAGAAGAAGCTGCAGAAGAAGCTCCAGAGCCCGATCCAACAGCTGAAGAGTCTAAATAGCCTCAATAAATTTGGCCTGGTAGGTTTTATTTGGTAAAATTCAAGAAAGGATAAGCGATATGCAAGAGGAATTTTTAAGTCATTTTGATAGGTTTACGCAGAACGCCAAAAAAAGTCTGGAGAATGCCGGATTGCTCGCTATTAATATGGGCTCTAATTATATCGGCACTGAACATTTGCTTTTAGGTATGCTTAAGTCGCAAAGTTCTATAGGCTCAAGGCTGCTTGCCGATATGGGTGTCAGGATTGATAATGTACCAATCCACGGAGAACATAAAATCCAAACTTCTACCCCGTCTGGCGTAATTGAGCTATCCGAAACTGCCAAACAGACTATTACCTCAGCACTACGTGTCGCCCAGCAAAACGGTCAACCTTTTGCTGGTACAGAGCACCTTTTATATGCCATCTTGACTCAAAAGAACTCACGAGCTATTTCTATACTAAAAGATATGAGTGTTGATCCTGTTAATGTTAGAGGTGAGCTAGAAAAATATCTAAAATCACAGCCGCAGCAGGTTGAGGTTCCCAATGGCATGAAAAGAAAAGGTCCAAAGCAAAGCAAGACTCCTGCACTAGACCACTTCGCAATAGACCTTACTCATAAGGCGCTGAAAGGCAAGCTTGACCCAGTCGTAGGCAGAGAATTACAAATAGAGCGTATGATACAAATTCTGAATCGTCGAAGCAAAAATAACCCTGTCCTGATTGGTGAACCAGGGGTTGGTAAGACAGCTATTGTAGAGGGCTTGGCTAAGCTTATCGTTGATGAAAAAGTTCCAGAGATGTTGCTTGGTAAGCGTTTGATGATGCTAGACATGGCTTCGGTAATCGCAGGTACTAAATTTAGGGGTGAATTCGAGGAGCGACTTAAGAAGGTAATCGATGAAGTGACAGTATCTCCCGAAGTTATTTTGTTTATTGATGAGATTCATAATGTAGTAGGTGCTGGTAGTGCCGAAGGTGCGATAGATGCAGCCAATATACTAAAGCCCGCATTATCGCGCGGAGAAGTGCAGACAATTGGTGCCACTACTATAGATGAATATCGGAAATACATTGAAAAAGATTCTGCCCTAGAGCGTCGATTCCAACCGGTTATTGTGCCTGAAGCAACTGTCGATGAAACCATTGAGGCACTAAAGGGTCTGCGTTCAAGATATGAAAAATTTCATCGTGTAAAAATAACTGACGAGGCAATCGAAGAAGCTGCTAAGCTAGCAAAGCGTTATATTGCAGATCGTTTTTTACCCGATAAAGCAATAGATCTTATAGATGAGGCTTCTTCCCAAGCGCGAATTACTCGTAGTGGCGATGATGGCAGAAGCAAGCGAATCAAGAAGCAGCTAGAAGAAAAACTTTCGCAAATAGATGATGCCGTCTACAATCAAGACTTCGAGCAAGCCGCAAGGTTAAAATCCGAGGCTAGCGTTATTGAAAAAAAACTTAATGATGTAGAGGCACAAAATAAAAAATCAGCCAAAGTAAATGTCACAGTAGATGATATTAACAAGGTAGTATCGCAAAGCACGGGAATACCCGTAAGTAAGTTGGCTAAATTTGAAACAGAAAACTTGAGAAGTTTGGATGCAACCCTCAGGTCGAAAGTTATAGGTCAAGATAGTGCTGTCGAAGTGATAGCAAAAGCTATCCGAAGAAGTAGGACTGGTATATCTGATCCAAATAAGCCAATTGGTTCATTCATATTTTTAGGTCCAACTGGAGTTGGTAAGACAGAACTTGCGAGAGTTTTATCGCAACAGCTATTTAATGATAAAGACGCAATGATAAAAGTAGACATGAGTGAATTTATGGAAAAGCATAATGTTTCTAGACTCGTCGGTGCACCCGCGGGATATGTGGGCTATGAGGATGCTGGTCAACTGACAGAGAAAGTTCGCCGAAAGCCGTATTGTATGATTTTGTTCGATGAAATTGAAAAAGCCCACCCAGATGTTTTTAACATGCTCCTCCAGGTTTTAGAGGATGGCACACTGACCGACGCTAAGGGTAAGAAGGTCGACTTCACGAACACCATTATTATAATGACAAGTAATGTTGGAGCTAAAGTTTTAGCACAAGAGGCTGAAATTGGCTTTAGCACTGATACTCCAAAGCAACAGCAAGAGCTAGAAGCGATACATGAGCAAATGTCAGCCAAAGTCATGAAAGAACTTAAAAAACAATTCAAGCCGGAATTCCTAAATCGAGTCGATCATGTTGTTGTGTTTAAGGCTCTGTCGAAGATTGATACGGAAAAAATAGCTGAACTTCAGCTAATGGAGCTTAAATCTAGGCTTGAGGCTAAGGAAATACAGCTTAAATTTAAGCCAAATGTTAAGTCTCTTTTAGTGGATAAGGGCTATGACATAGAAAATGGTGCCAGGCCTATGAAAAGAGCAATCCAGCGGCTAATTGAAGATAAGCTTGCATCAGAGATTGTTTTGGAAATGATTAAGCCAGGAGATACCGTAGAAATAAGTGCAAAAAATGGTGAAATTGAACTTAATATAAAAGTTGGTACCAAATAGTACTTTCGTAATTTGTTCGTATGGACATAATTATGTATAATTAATTCATGAGCAAATCAACAACTCAATTTACCTGCCAGAGCTGTGGAGCTGTTACTACCAAATGGAGTGGTAAATGTATGCAATGCGATGCCTGGGATAGCTTAGTAGAAAATCCAGTACTCAATACTAGCTCAAGAAAGGGGGGCGTGTACGCTCCAAGCAAGAAGCCAGACAAATTCCATGAGATAGAATACTCTGAGAATAGTAGGATTGGCACAGGCAATTCAGAAGTCGATTCCGTTCTTGGCGGTGGTATTGTGCCTGGTAGTCTAGTTCTATTAGCTGGCGACCCGGGTATTGGTAAGTCAACATTGGTCCTCCAGCTTGCAGGCGATATATCGAAAAATAAGAAAGTACTTTATGTTAGTGGAGAAGAATCAGCCGCACAAGTAAAACTTCGCGGCGGTCGTATAAAAGACCTTAATACTGATTTTGAATTTATGGCAACTACCGACGTAGATGAAGTTTTGTCGCATACTCATGGCGGTAATTACGATTTAATAATAGTAGACTCAATTCAGACGATGTCTAGCCAGAGCCTAAGCGGGGCAGCAGGCACAACTAGCCAGGTAACTAATAATACAAATAGTCTGGTAAGAGCTGCCAAGGATACCAACACTGCTTTTATAATAATCGGCCATGTTACTAAAGAGGGTAATGTTGCAGGTCCAAGACTTATGGAGCATTTAGTCGATACGGTACTGTATCTAGAGGGAGAAAGATACGGACTTCTAAAGATGCTCCGAAGCGTAAAGAATAGATTTGGTGCTACAAATGAGGTCGGAATGCTAGAGATGACTGAGATGGGATTAAAAGCAGTCTCCAATCCGTCAGAAGCTCTATTGATGGAAAGGCAGGAATTGCCCGGCAGTGTCATATTCGTTGGCATGGAGGGGACTAGGCCAATCCTAGTAGAGGTTCAAGCTCTAGTTAGCCCTAGCGTATTTGGCTATCCTAAAAGAGTTGCAGACGGCTTCGATCTCAACCGCCTCGGTTTGCTATGTGCGGTGATGCAGAAACGTGGGGGTGTAAATTTGAGTACTCAAGATGTATATGTTAATATTGTAGGTGGAATAAAGCTGGCTGAGCCAGCCATTGACCTTGCAATTATTTTAGCAATCGCATCCGCATCCAGCGGTAAAATTATCAACCCAGGTGCAGTAGTATTTGGAGAAGTAGGTCTAAGTGGCGAAATCCGCTCTGTTAATATGTCCAATCTAAGACTCCAGGAAGCTAAAAAACTGGGTTTTAATAAAGCAATTGTCCCAGCATCAATAAAGGGAATAAATTATTATGGTGCTAAGACTATTGCCGATGCAATAAAAAATTTAAAATAAGGGAACAAACAAACAATGTTAGTATTAGAAATTATTCTTTTAGTATGCCTTTTAGCAACAATTATTTTTTATAGGTTAGCTCAGCTTAGTGCTCAAAAGCTAATCCTAGTCGTAATAGGTCTTCTTTTGGGAAGCTTGATTGGTTCACTTTTAGCCACACCACTATCGGCGCTAGGCGAACCATACAACAGATACCTTCCAATCGTAGTAGCGGTATTTCTGTCTGTTGCATTGGCAGGTGTCTTTTATTCGAAACACCAATTCCTGGATAGCTTAATGGCCAAAAAGACTGATAAAAATAGTAAAATTCGTAAGCTAAAACCAATTAAGATTGGCAAAAATGAGAGAAAAATACTGGTTGATACGTCAGCCATTATTGATGGCAGAATCGGTGATATTGTGGCCACTGGTTTTATACCTGGAGCACTAATTGTGCCAAGATTCGTTTTGGCGGAGCTTCAGAACATAGCCGACAGCGAAGATGCACTCAGAAGAGGTAGAGGACGCAGGGGCTTAGAGATATTAAATGAAATGCGCATAAATGAATCCCTGCAATTAGAAATAATAGAAGAAGATCCTAAAGATATAAAAGAGGTTGATCACAAGCTGGTATTTCTGGCGAAAAAATTTAAGTCTAATATCTTAACTACTGACTATAATCTAAACAGAGTTGCTACTATTGAGGGCGTTAAGATTTTAAATATTAATGAGCTAGCAAACTCTATTAGGGCAGTTGTGCTTCCAGGGGAGATTATGAAGGTTTCTGTTGTTCAAGCCGGTAAGGAAAAGGATCAAGGAGTAGGCTATTTACCAGACGGAACTATGATAGTTGTTGATGGCGGAGACAAGCTAATAGGTAAGAATGTAGATTGTGAAGTTACTAGGATATTCCAGACAGTAGCAGGCAAGATGATATTCGCTACACCAAAGGGACATAGAAAAACAAGCCAGCCCACTAGCAAGCCAAGGGCTGCAAGGCAAAACATCCAATCCAAGAACTTCGTCAAAAGAAACAACCCAAAAAAGTAGCTAGAGCAGATCTATAAAATAGGTTCTAAGGATAAATCGTTTGTGATCCACTGGATGACGAATATATTATTTTGACATTCGAGCTAGCGCCAGATGCTCCATTCCATGTGCTTGGGAAGATGTCCCAGCTATATGGCGATGAGCCTACTGCTGTTCCAAAAGGAGCGCCTCCCACGTAAAGCTGGGCGCTAAATGAGCCTAGCGTGTAGGTAAAGCTGCAATTGCGTCCAGAACAGCTCAGGTTCGCACCGCCAGATCCTGTAGCAGTTACACTTACACTATTGCTGGTGGCAGTATAGTAGCCGCTATCAATGACCTTTGCGCTGAAAGTATGGTTGCCAGAAGCTGGCGTAATAGTAGTGGAGAAGCCAGGGCCAGATCCCTGCTGGGTTGCTATGATATTGCCGTCCATATAGAACTCAACTTGGTTGATTGGGAATTTGCCGGAGGTGGTATTGGCAGAAAGTGTGAATGTGCTGCCCGAGCTCGGTGAGGCACTAATTGAAACCACTGGCTGGGGATCTCCGCACTGATGTACATCGTCTTTTTCGGATGGAATGCTTCCACCCTGGGAATAGCCTAGGCCTCGAGCTAGAGTTTGAACTGGGGGGTTCCATCTTGGATAGGATGGGTCTGTCGGGCCAATCTCGGCTGTAATCAGTGAGCCAGTAATCTCTCTTCGTGCACCTTCGGGCGTGCAGTCAGTGGCAAGTTTTCCAGAAACAATATCGATAGATGCTTTTTGGGCATCCCTGGCCTGCTCTATCCTATACCAGCTAGGGAATATATCTGTGCGTGTCCTTGATCCTTGAATGAGAGATTTTCCAGTATTGGCGTCAATCGTGAGATCTTTAATACCACTGGGTTTTTCGAATGGTTCATTAGGATCGTCTTTTGTTACTTTTGTCATGTATTGATTCCAGATTGGAGCCGATACTATACTAGCTGCTTGTGTCATGGGTCTATTATCGTTATTGCCAGCCCACACTACAGTCACGACTCGCTTAGTGTATCCAACTGTCCAGGCATCACGGTAGTCTTCGGATGTACCTGTCTTTGCCGCAACGGTTTTGCCTGCTAGTGTGAGCGGATTACGGCAAGGAAAAACTCCTAAGCTACAGCGAGCATTATTATCCGACATAATGCTATTAATCTGGTAGGCAATTTGAGGATCCAGAACTTGTTTGGCTTTATTATTTTCCTGCTTAGAATTATCATCTATTACTTTTCCAGAACCATCAGTTATCTTGAGCCAATAAACTTGATCCCGGTGCTTACCATCGGTCGGGAAGGCCGAAAAGGCATTTGCCATATCAACCATTCGAACTTCTGCCGCACCGAGTGCAGTACTTAAGCCGTAATTATCGGTTGATCGGTTATATGTAGTAATGCCCATATCTTTAGCAGTCCCAATGAATTCTGGTATGCCACCAATATAGAGCGCTTTTACCGCTGGGATATTCAGAGAGCTTGCAAGCGCAGTTCTGACTGACTGAACTCCGTAGAATCGTTTAGTGTAGTTTTCTGGTATGTAAGCGGGATTACCTCCAAAATCAGTCTTTACATCGTACATAGTACTTCCTGCACCCCAATTTTTCTTAAACATATTGGCATACACCAGCGGCTTAATAGAAGATCCTGGCTGCCTCAAGGAAGTGGTCACATTGAAGCTACCAAATTCTGGGTCTGAAGTGTCATAGCTACCAACCATCGACAATACTTCGGCGGTGTTTGGGTCCGAAGAAACTAGAGCAGCATTGCTACCGCCAAAGCTTCTTACGGCTTTGATGTTGTCCTTAACGACTGCTTCAGCAATCTTCTGTTTTGGTAGATCGATAGTTGAAATAACTTTGAAGCCACCTTCATTGACCCTTTTGATTCCATATTTTTCTTCAAGTTTTTCACGTACATATTGTACAAAATGAGGTGCCTGCACATTGGCATAGGGGTTGTATGGCTTCAGCTGGGCCAGTACATCTACTTGCTTGGCTTCATCAGCTTCAGTTTTACTTATGTAGCCCTGGCTAGACATCAGGTCTAGTACTCGATCTTTTTTAATCAGAAGCTCATCTTTATTGGATCCATATGGTGAGTAGTATGTTGGTGCCTGTGGTAGGCTCGCTAGGGTTACGCACTGAGATAAGCTCAAGTCCTTAGCATCGATTCCAAAGAATTGTTTGGAGGCAGCCTGAATGCCATATGCAGTTGAGCCATAAGGTATTTCATTGAGGTAGAGCTTAAGTATGTCATCTTTTTTATACAGCTGCTCCATCTGAATAGACAGGATTAATTCTTTTATTTTTCTTTCTACAGTTCGCTCATTAGTTAGAAGAGCATTTTTAACATATTGCTGGGTAATAGTGGAACCACCGCCTCGGCTTGGATCCTTGAACACTACGCCTGTAAAAGCTCTAGCAATACCCCTCGGGCTAAAGGCCCCTTGCTTATAGAAATCCTTGTCTTCAAGGGCAACAGTAGCATCTTTAATACACTTTGGCATTTGATCGAACTCAATAATGCTTCGGTTTTTGTCGCCATAAACTTCTATGAGTAGATTTTCGCCGGTACGGTCATATATCTTGGTAGTCTGGGCGCTGACGCGAGAGTTTATCTTGTTTGGACTTGGTAGGTCCTTAGCAAACCAAAGAAATAGTCCCGCCAGTAATAATACAAATACAGCAACTATGACCCCATATATTTTCAGGGCTTTTTTGCTAGTTAAGACAGACCATACATGCTTAGGTCTTAGCTTATCTAGACCTTTAGCCTTAGGTACGGATTTGCTCCCACGCTTAATGGATCTTGAGGCCCTAGAGTTTTTTACTACTCTTCGGGTGGATAGTGATTTATTTGGTTTAGCGGATTTTTTAGCCATAAGATTTGTTAAGTAAATTATACCACGCATGACTGATAAATACTTTTATAATGCGATTACATTACAACGATATTATTGGTATAATGTGACAGATATGCAAACCAAACTATTCAGTAACTTATACTCTTATTATTCAAATGGCTCTACCGCTTAGAGCCCGCAAATTATTTTATTAACTAATAATCTAGGAATAATATGAAATCTAAAGATATGCTAAATAACTTGCTCACGCGCAACGTTGAAGATCTGATCGTACGAAGTGAGCTCGAAAAAAAACTTAAATCAAAAACTAAACTAAGAATTAAGCTCGGAATAGACCCTACCGGAAGCCGTATTCATATTGGTCGCGCAGTTACACTGTGGAAGCTCAGACAATTCCAGGAATTAGGCCATCAGATAACTTTTGTAGCTGGTACTTTTACAGCCCAAATTGGCGATACTTCCGATAAGGAATCTGAACGAAAGATGCTCACCAAAGAAGAGGTGACAAACAATTTCAAATCATACCATGCTCAGTTATCTAAGATACTTGATATGGATAAGGTTGAAGTGTTCCAGAACGGGGATTGGTTCAATAAGATGGATTTAGAGGAGTTTTTCAAGCTGACTAGCTTGTTTACCATCCAGCAGATGATCGAACGTGAGAATTTCGCAAAACGCATCAAGTCCAATAAGCCTGTTGGTCTGCACGAAACTTTGTATGCCTTGCTCCAGGGCTATGACAGCGTAATGATGAAAACGGATCTAGAAGTAGGTGGTACTGACCAGCTATTTAATATGCTTGCAGGGCGGACAGTCCAAAAAGCATATGGCCAAGTTCCGCAAAGCGTCATGACATTTCATATCCTAGAAGGTATGGATGGGCGCAAGATGAGCACCTCGTGGGGTAACTGTATTTATATTGACGACGAACCTTTGGAAATGTATGGCAAGGTCATGGCTATAAATGATGAGCTAATCCCCTCATATTTTAAAATGGCGACCGATGTCCCGATGGATGTTATTGAGCAAATTGAAAAAGACATGGCTATGGGGGCAAACCCACGCGACACTAAGGCTAGCCTGGCACGCGAAATTGTCGCTCGATATAATGGCAAGAAAGCTGCCTTGGGCGCCGAAAAGGACTGGGAAAAACAGTTTCGAGATGGCGATAGACCAGCCATAATAAATGACTTTAATACTAAAAAGAAACCGATTCTGGATGTTGTGAGCGAGGCATTCGATATAAGTAAATCAGAAGCTAGAAGGTTAATGTCGCAGGGTGGGGTAAAAGTCGACGACCAGCGCGTAAAGGATTTTGAAACAATAATCGAAAAAGACTGCATGATTCAACTTGGCAAGCGTCGCTATAAGAAAATTATCATAAAGTAACCGATGACAATATCGAGCTCCATATCTAGATTGAAGGGGGTGGGGCCAATTTTGGGTAAAGCATTGAATGATATCGGTATAAATACAATTGCCGATTTGCTTAATTATTACCCCAGACGCTGGGATAGTTTTCAGTCAATTTCCAAAATTCAAAATATCCTCCCTGGCTTAGTTAGCTTTGAAGCAAAGGTTGAGAATATTGCGATGCGTCGGAGTAGTCGGCAGAAAAGCTTGACTATCACGGAGGCTATCTTAGCCGATGAAACTGGTACAGTTAGGGCTGTCTGGTTTAACCAGCCATATTTAGCAACTTCCCTATTAAAGGGATCGACTTATCGCTTTAGGGGTAATTATGAATACAAAAGTGGCTATATTAGCCTGGCTTCCCCGACTTTCGAAAAGCCTGGCCCAGACACCTGCCCAGAAGATATCATCTCTATTTATCCAGAGAGCAAACAGATTACATCTACTATAATCCGCAAGCTAATTAAGCAGTGCTTGGATTGTACTAACCAAATAGATGATATTCTGCCTGAAGAAATAACTCAAAACCATAAATTAATTTCTACCCAAGATGCCATTAAGTTCTTGCATCAGCCTAAAAATAATCGTGAACTAGAACTTGCCAAAAGGCGTATTAGCTTTGAGGAAATATTTGAGCTAATTCTGACGGGCTTAATAATAAAGAAAAATATTAAAACTTCATCTGCAGTTAAGATAGATTATGATTCGAATATAGCGAAAAAATTTGTAGGATTATTGAAATTTGAGCTAACTTCAGCCCAGAAAAAGGCAGCCCACTCGATTCTAGTAGATATCGATAGCGAAAGGCCAATGAATCGAATGCTAGAAGGTGATGTTGGTAGCGGCAAGACCCTTGTCGCACTTATGGCTGCAGCTATGGCTAATAATTCTGGCTACCAATCAGTAATAATGGTCCCGACGGAAATTTTGGCGCGCCAGCATTTTATTAGTGCCGAAAAAATACTTAATAAGCTAGGTATCAAAATTGGTCTATTGATTTCTGATTTGAAAAAATCAGATAAAGAAGACGTTTTAGCGAATATAAAAGAAGGCAAGGTTGATTGCATTATAGGAACCCACGCCTTAATCAGTAAAGCTGTAGAGTATAAAAATTTGGGCTTAGTTGTGGTTGATGAACAACACAGATTTGGTGTAAATCAACGATCAACACTGAAGGGTAAAGCCAAGTATATGCCTCACGTTCTGACGATGACAGCAACTCCTATCCCCAGGAGCTTGGCACTGATTGTTTATGGAGATTTGGATGTCTCTATCATCGATGAGTTGCCGCCTGGACGTAAGCCAATTATCACAAAGCTAGTAAAAGAAATAGACCGCGTCCATGTTTATATACATATAGATTCCTTAATATCTCAGGGCCAGCAAGTCTATGTAGTTTGCCCGCTAATAAGTGAATCCGATAAGCTAGGCGTAAAGAGCGTTGAGACAGAATTCAAGATTCTACAAAAGACGGTCTTCAAACCTCGCAGGATTGGACTGATACACGGCAAATTAAAAGCCGAAGAAAAAAATAAGATAATGGACGAATTTAAGTCTGGTAAGATTGATATGCTAGTGGCAACATCAGTCATCGAAGTGGGGGTGGATGTGCCTAACGCAACAATAATGATTATCGAGGGGGCTGAGCGTTTTGGCTTGGCCGCTCTGCATCAGCTGAGAGGTAGGGTTGGAAGAGGTGACAAGCAGTCGCACTGCTACCTATTTAGCGATAGCGATAATCCTAATACTATCAAGCGACTAGGTGCACTCGAAAAAACTAATGATGGCTTTAGGTTAGCCCAAATAGACCTCGAAATGCGTGGACCTGGCGAAATATACGGTACAATGCAGCATGGAATTTTAGATCTCAGGATAGCAGATATATATGACCGTGAGCTGATATCTGAAGTGAAGGAGGCAGCCGAGGCTTTTATTAGTAAGCATAATCTGTTAGAATATGCGCAACTCGCCGAGAAAGTTAATGGCCTAAAAAGTATTACCACTCTCGACTAGCCAAAATTATGAACTCAGGATTTTTCAATCATCTTACAAGAGGCAAATTATTTAATTCGGTCGGCACTCATCAGAAATTCGACCGAGCTAGTTATGATTTATTTAAAGACAAGGTAAGTGACCCAAAAAAGTTTCCTAGTCGATCTATGATTCTTAATTTTGAAGGCTCTGGAGGTCCAGATGGGCTTAAATTTAAAGGCAACTACAATACCGACCATATGTGGGACCCGGTAAATAAAATAGGGCATCTGCCTACCTGGATTGAGGTTAATTATAATAACTTAGTACAGGCTTTGAAGGACGGCGATGAAGTAAAGGCCTCTTTTGAGGCAGGATTCATGGCTCATTATTTGACCGATATTCTCACACCAGCACATCACTTAAGTCCCAAGTTCATTCTAGAAGAATATGAAAATAAAAAATATCGTAAGCGCTGGAAGATATATGGCCATAAAGGCATCCTCAGTACCCACGTAGCATTTGAGGCAGGCATAAGTAGTGCCATATTCTTTAGCCCCATTAAGTCTAAGTTTGACGATAAATTACTTAATTCGATAAAAAAAGATGGAATAAAACAGATTGCTATGAATGAAAGCCTGAGCATTTCTAAATACAAGATTTATGACAAATTCATAACTAAAGGATGGAATGCCAAGCTTGCAAAAAGTATTAAGGAGACTTTGGTAAAGCGAATACCTCAGCTTATTGCTGCAGCCTGGGTGTCTGCCTACGAAGAAGCTTACGGCGAATAACAATGCTTTTAACCAAAATTAGTTCGGGCGAATTCGGTGGGCGGTCTCTGAATCTGCCTCCTCAAAGCGTTACGCGCGCCATTTCAGCAAAGGTGAGATCGGCTATTTTTAATACACTTGATGTTGAAGGGCGAATTGTATTAGATTTGTTTGCCGGCGGAGGTACGCTAGGATTTGAGGCCTTAAGTCATGGTGCTGAGAAGGTGACTTTTGTGGATATCTCCGATAGAGCTATAAAAACTCTAAAACAAAATGCCACCGATTTAGATGTAGAAAAGCGCATTTATATAAAAAAAATGGATGTTAAAAAGTATGCCAAGGACTTAGGCTTGAAGTATGACATCATATTTCTCGACCCGCCATATAAGGATTTTAACAACGCACTAGTCAAGACCGCCTCAAATCTGTTACAATTAGGCGGCATTTTAGTGGTCAGCTGTTCCTCTAGATCGTTCGTGGAAGAACCTGATGACACGCTAGAGCTTGACGAAAAGAATTACGGCGACACTAAAATAGTCTATTTACAAAAACAGTAAGCCGGGATGGTGGAATTGGTAGACACGCCAGTCTTAGGAACTGGTGGGGTAACACCCGTGGAGGTTCGAGTCCTCTTCCCGGTACCAAAGTAAGAACCCTGAGAAATCAGGGTTTTAACTTTGGTATGGACGAGAAACCTAAGGTTCGCTGAACGAGTAGTGCAGAACCAGAATTAAGCTTGCTTAGATTTTTGGTCGAGCATCGCAGGTAGAAGGGCGAAGCCCGCTATCCTCTTCCCGGTACTAAACTAAAAAGACTATTAGGTCTTTTTTTGATATCATGAGCTTATGAATACAAACCCACAAGCAAAAGTGATTCTATGTTTTGGAGACAGTAACACTTGGGGCCAGAATGAAGACAAGGGTTTTGGCGAAAGGTATCCAGTTAATGTTAGGTGGACTGGAAGGCTGCAACAACTCTTGGGCACGGACTACTATGTTATCGAGGAAGGACTTGGTGGGCGTACAGTAGATCTAGATGACCCACGCCCAGAAAAACCAGGCCGTAACGGCTTTGACTATTTCCTCCCATGCTTCATTAGTCACTCCCGGGTAGATTTAGCAGTTATTATGTTAGGTACAAATGATTTGAAAGCTCAATTTTCAAAGAGTGTTTTAGATATAGCTAATTCTCTGAATAAATATATTGAAACTATAAGGTCATTATCGCCCAAAACCCTAATATTGCTTGTTAGCCCTGTACCATTGAATACTAATGCTTCTAAATTCAAAGAATATTATGGCGAATTATATAATGAAGAATCTGGTGGCAATTCAATTGAGTTAGCCAAAGAAATCCAAAAAGTTGCTAAAGATAAAGAAGTACTATTTTTAGAAGCCGGGGTTGTTGCTAAGGTTGGGCTTGATGGCTTACATCTAGATCCTCAATCCCATTCATTTTTAGCAGAAGCAGTCAATGAAATAATTAAGAGAGATGAGTATTAAATTTAATTAACATTAAGTTGCTCTACAGATTTTAATTTAAATATACTAAAGCGATGAGAAACCTAAGGTTCGTTGAACGAGTAGTGCAGAACCAGAATTAAGATTGCTTAGATTTTTATTTGATCACCGCAGTTAGAAGATTGCTAGCCCGCTACCCTGCCACCGCTACCATAAGCAGCATCTGTTAGAGATAGCAGGGGTTTTTTACTTAAGATCTAAGGTGTTATTGGTTTTAAGTTCTGGTTGGTGTTTGGTATACTCAGGACATGCAATCACAACTTCCTAAACTTGCACTCGGGACTTGGCTAATGGGTGGAACGAAAGACCCTGACCCAAACAACGACGATGCAGGTGACATAAAGGTAATAAAAACAGCTATAGAGTCAGGCGTTTCGCTTATTGATACGGCCCAGAACTATGCAGGCGGAAAGTGCGAAGAACTCGTTGGCCAAGCTATAGCAGACTTACCAAGAGAGAGTATTCAAATACTAACCAAGCAGAACAGACTCAAGCTATCGTATGACGAGGTTATTGAAGGCTGCCACGATAGCCTCGGGCGACTTGGCGTTGAATACCTTGATTACTTTGTCTGCCACGCACCGAATCCTGATTTTGAACTAGCTGACTTTTTTAAAGCAAGCAATCAACTATATAAAGATGGCTTGATTAAGCAGGTGGGCGTAAGTAACTTTGGAGTCAAATCCCTGCAAATAGCCATCGATAATTCTGATATTCCAATTGCACTAAATCAGCTCAGCTTCTCCATAAATGATAGTGATATCCTAACTACTGGTGTCTATGATTTTTGCTTAAAGCACAAAGTACCAATTCAAGCATATCGACCGCTTGTAAATATCAAGGAAGAGCAAGACAGCTACAGGCTGCTCCAAGAGATTGCCATGGCTACAAAGCTAACTCCCCACCAAGTTTTAATTGCCTACCTAAATAGCTATGAAGGTATTTCTTTCACTACACGAGCAAGTACCGCGGAACACTGGCAACAGATTAAGGATGCTTTGGAAGTAACCCTGGAGCCATCAGCACTGAAAGAATTGAAGCAAGTACATATGACCAAGCAGGGAGCATTCGCGCACTTTCTAGACATGTAGGTTCTAGTCTTACTAAGTGTTTGGTATAATGAATGTAATGAGTACATTACGAATACGAAGCTACACCCAGTCCGACTACGAAGCCATAGTAAAACTTTACAAAGATACCGAAATGCCTGGCAGTGAGTTCGACTTAAACCGGGATAGTGAAGAACGATTAGCCAACAGGATTAAAGGTGACCCCGACTCTATTATTCTAGGAGAGGTAGACGACCAACTAGTTGGCTCGGTTTCGCTTATAGAAGACGGTCGAGTGGCATGGCTTTTCCGCTTCCGTGTTCGTGAAGATATTGATAATGAAGAAGAAGTTGCCCAGCAGCTTCTGGCCAAATCTGTCGAATTACTCAAGAGTAAAGGTCATAAGCAAATACTTGTTTATACAACTGTTGACGAAGCCAAATTCAAAGAACGCTATATAAATCTAGGCTTCAGTCAGGGACATGACTACACCTGTTTTTGGAAGGATATCTAGGTTCTAGTCTCGTACGCTAGAGTAGACCAAACCAAACCTAGTGTGCTTTAACCACCGACTCAGCTCCGCAAGTAGTAGGTTCCAGTCTTTCTTGGTCTCTGGTATCATGAAGATATGAAAAAGCCCATTACCACTATAGTTACTATCCCAAATATGATTTACCCTGAAGATTGGCGGCACCTAGAGGAAAAATCTGAAGTGCGCTATGTAGAACGAAAAGACAAAGTTACAGAAGAGGAGTTGCTCGAGATCCTCAAAGATTCTGATTACTTTATGGTCGACCCCGATGCTGTCGATGGCTTACATGAATCTTTTTATCAACAAATAAAGCAGCGAAACCTGCCATTAAAGGCGATTTCCGCTGATATTACAGGAATGAGTTGGGCTAGCCCGCCCGCCGCAAAGGATAATGGGATTATTCTTATGAACACCGCGGGCTATTCCACGGTGTCAGTTGCAGAGTTTACGTTTGCCCTCATTCTAGTTCAATTGAAGAAAATGGACTCAGTCTGGCACGATAGAGTCAATAAAAGAGACGAAAAACCTTACAAGAATGAAGTACTAGCTGGTAAAACTGTCGGAATTGTTGGACTAGGTAACATTGGTCAAAAAGTAGCTGAGTTGCTTGAGGGATTTGACGTAAAGATTATTGCTTGGGACCGCAAAGAAAAGAATCTTTCAAATATCAAACAACTGTCTCTTGAAACTGTCATGGAGCAATCTGACATTTTAACTATTCATCTAAAGACAACAGATGAAACAAAGGGTATGTTTGATGCCAAAATATTAGCTCATGCTAAGAAGGGTCAATATATAATCAATGAAGCCGACGGACCACTTGTGGATAATGAAATCTTATCTAAAGCTATTAGTTCTGGGCAAATCGCTGGCTACGCTTGCGCAAATTCTGCCGTAGCTAACACATCACTGGCAGACAATGAAAAGGTTTTAACTTTCCCTTCGCAAGCTTGGTACACCGACCACTCACTTACTTTATTAAGAAAAATTTGGGTAGATAACATTGTATCGACCATCG
>CALRAY010000006.1 GCA_943353705.1 Patescibacteria group bacterium UBA4664
GATATCGAGGGCATTGAGACCGAAATCAGAAGAGACTATATTTTCGATCAGTATGTAATTATATCTCCCGGCAGAGGCAAAAGACCCTACGATACGCACAAGAATCGCCATCCTCTAATTGAGACGGCTGATAGCCCTCGGCTAGATAAGGAGAAGGAGGTCTATTCCTTGAAGCAAGGAGCCCAATGGCTGGTTAAGGTTGTGCATAATCGTTTCCCCGCCCTAACCATGGGTAATACCAGAGCTCACGGTAGCCAAGAAATAGTTGTCGACACCCCGCTTGCAAACACATCTTTCGCTAAGCTTTCTACTGCCCAGATTGAGCGCATCTTAAAGACATATCAAAAAAGGATAACTGAACTTATTAAAAACAAAGGGATTGCCTATGTTTTAGTGTTTAGAAATGATGGTTTTGAGGCTGGTGCTAGCCTAGCTCATGCCCATAGTCAGATATACGCCCTTCCTATAGTTCCGAAGAAATTTTTAGAGCAATCTAAACAAATTGAAGAATATTACATCGATAAGAAAAAAAGCCCAATTGAGGATATTATTGCCTATGAAAAGAGCCAGAAAAAGCGAGTTATCAAGGAAGATGACCACTTCATATCGATATGCCCTTATGCGTCTCAATACCCTTTTGAGGCCTGGATCATTCCAAAGAAACATATCATTAGCTTCGAAGAATTAAATTCTACCCAGATAGAATCGTGCTCAAAACAACTAAAGATGCTAACCGAAAAGCTCACTGCTGCTCAGATAAGCTACAATTTTTTTATAGAAAACGGCACAAGTCCGAACTTTAGGTGCATAATAAAAATATACGGCCGAAGTAGCATATGGGGTGGCTTTGAGGTTGCTACTGGAATGGTAATAAATACAGTCCCACCTGAATCAGCTGCCAAATGGTATAGAGATTAGCACAAACACTGCTATAATGAACGTGCTTGTAACACAGGCATTGTTAGTGAGCCCGCTAGCTTAGAATCCGGATGGGCACCAACCGGCTGGCTGTGAGCCCGTAGCCAGAAAGTGCATAGGGATGGGCACCAACCCTAGTCGTGTGCTTTTCAGACATCACACATCTGCTGCTTGCTGAGCCCGGCAGTGGCCGAATTGCAGAGGGGCACCAACTGCTAACAAATTTCAACCATTACAAACACTACTGTGAGCCCGCAGTAGCAGCACAGCGGATGGGCACCAACCGCAACGATATCTAAAGTCTTTTCTCGTTTCAAAGAATTAACCAATTCAATAAAGTGGTCCCCAGATTCCTGGGGGCCACTAATTTTTTATATCCAGTAAAGCTTGCTTTTCGCTTTTTGTTTGTATAATATGGTTTAAAACAAGGGGGTTACAATGCTTGCAAAGGTAAATACTATTTCAAATATAGGGCTTGATTGCCGGCCAGTTGTCGTCGAAGCCGACATGAGCAATGGATTGCCTGGATTTATAGTCGTGGGAATGGCTAATAAGGCCGTAGACGAAGCAAAAGAAAGAGTAAGGTCGGCCATAAAAAACTCAAATCTCAATCTGCCTCCCAGAAAGATTACCCTAAACCTTGCCCCTGCCGATCTCCCCAAGAATGGCTCAGGCTTTGACCTAGCAATGGCCGTTAGCCTTCTTCTAGCTAGCAAACAAATAAATAGCGTGGGCAAAAAAGCAGTTTTCTTGGGCGAATTAGGCCTAGATGGATCAACCAGATCTATACCTGGCGCGCTGTCGTCTGCTCAGGCATGCCTAGAGCATGGCTTTGACGAATTATACATCTCAGAGTCTGTTGCCAGGCAGGCAGCCTTAGTTGAAGGTATAAGTGTCTATGCGGTGACATCACTCTTTCAACTCTACAGGCATCTTATAGGTGAGGTAAAGATTATTCCCCTGCCCAACACCAGAATAAAGCCGACAAAGATATCTGCCGAGGTGGACCTTTGCGAGATATACGGGCAAGAGCAGGCCAAAAGAGCCATAGAACTGGCCGCCAGCGGTAACCATAATATTCTACTTACTGGGCCGCCCGGATCTGGCAAATCAATGCTCGCGAAGTCGTTAATTGGCATACTCCCCGAGCCAAGCTATGA
Organism: Patescibacteria group bacterium UBA4664; assembly: GCA_943353705.1. Taxonomy (GTDB): domain Bacteria; phylum Patescibacteriota; class Saccharimonadia; order CAILAD01; family BJGX01; genus CALRAY01. The sequence continues at coordinate 2,079 of CALRAY010000006.1, forward strand.
AGAATCCTTAGAGATTACAAAGATTCATAGTCTATCAGGCCAAACAACAGAAGAAATAATATCTTATAGGCCATACCGAAGTCCACACCACACAGCTAGCAGCGTAGCCCTTATTGGAGGAGGTCAATGGCCAAAGCCAGGCGAAATAAGCTTGGCGCACAGAGGGATACTTTTCCTAGATGAACTTCCAGAGTTCGCCAGGAATGTCCTTGAAGTGCTACGCCAACCTCTAGAGGAAGGTAAGGTCACTATTTCAAGAGCAAATAGCACCCAGAGCTACCCAGCAAGATTTTTACTGGTAGCTGCCCAAAACCCTTGCCCGTGCGGCTATGCAGGTGACCAAGAATCAGTCTGCTCCTGTTCTCCATCTATGATAAATAAATATAGTACTAAAGTGTCTGGGCCACTGCTCGACAGGCTAGATCTTGTAATAAAAGTCGATAGAGTAAAGAAGGCTCACCTAATTAATGCAACAAAATCTGAATCATCTGAAAATGTAAAAAAACGAGTCCAAAAAGCCAGGAATATTCAAAGTAATCGCTTCAAGACAGATAAAATATCAACAAACAACGAAATGAGCAACAAACATATAGAAAAGTACTGCATCCTAAACCAAGATGCCAAGAACCTTATGGAACAGGCTATTAACAACCTGAAGCTTTCTGCGCGGGCCTATATGAGAGTGCTTAAGGTTGGCAGGACAATTGCCGATATGGACGAGTCGGACAGCATAAAAACTCAACACATTGCCGAAGCACTTCAGTACAGATCTTAAAGATTAATTTTAAATATGCTATAAACCTGATCAGAGACCGATTTATTGCTTAATATCAATGACAACACCAAGAAGCAAGTAATTATTATTGCCATTAATACCAAGCTATATTTAACATCAGAAATAACATAGTTCTTGTCTTTCGTAGGAGCCATAATTTCCTTATCTTCTACTGTTGGGCCTTTTGCTACATTTAATGTAGATTTTTTTACAACTTTAATGTTGTTATTACTTTTCTTGAGCTTATGCTTATGTTTCTTCTTCTTTGACATTATTATTCTCCTGTTTAGAACTATTGTAGACCCTTGGACTGCTGTTGCCAAGAACATAAGGTAGAGAGTATAGTATTAGACTATAGAACAGACATGAATATACTAATTATTATACTATTTTTAATAACGCTTGGAATTTCGGGCTATACTCTTTGGGAACAAAACAACCTCAAGAAGAAATATGGTCAGTTCTTGGTTGGTGCAGAAGCCAAGCAGATAGAAGAGCAAATTAAATCCTATTCCGGTGACGTCGATAAAGCCCTCTCTCAGCTAGATGAATTGGCAGGCTTTGCTGCAAAGCTCCACAAGACACAGCAGTTTGCGATATCTAAGGTAGGTCTGGTGCGATTCAATCCCTTCGGAGACACAGGCGGCGACCATAGCTTCTCGATGGCCCTGCTTGACCATATGAATAATGGCATGGTTATATCGGCAGTACATGCTAGATCTGGCACAAGGGTTTATGCTAAAGATATAATCGAGGGTGAATCTAAGCATAACCTGTCGAAGGAAGAGGCTAAGGCACTTAGCGATGCATCAATACAGAAGATCAAATAATGCTTAATCTAAACAAAAAGGGACATATATCCGAATTAGTTGGATACTCAGGCACCTATATTGGCTCAGAGGTTACCGCCAAAGGCGATATTGAGTCGGAAGAAGATATCTTTATAGACGGCAACTACCAAGGTGTAATTATAACCACAGGCACTATAGAGATTGGTAAAAATGCCAATCTCAATGGATCTATTAGTGCTAGATCGGCGGTCCTAGAAGGCATCATAAAAGCTGACGTAATGGCCGACGACTCCCTGCACGTCTCTGGGTGTTGCCAGATTCAAGGAAAAATTGTTTCTAAGAACATCTCTATAGACCCCGGGGCCATAATTAATATTAGGGCCAGCACCAAATGATGTATAAATACCTACATAATTCTAAATCATCAGTAAAAATAGACGCTAAGCTTAATCAAAGTATCATCGAAAGACTAAAAAAAAGAAGAATATATTCAGATTTCGTTGAGTTTAGCTCGGAAAAAGAACTAGCCACAATATTGTCAGGGCTTAAAAAGCAAAGCACCAATACTTTGGTTATTGTTGGTGATGATAACGATTTTAATATACTAATTGGTCAATCCAGTAAACTTGATAACGATATCGTAATTGGGTATCTACCAGTCATTAGAACCAGAATATCAAAGAAGTTTAAGCTAAATAGCTGGCAAGACGCAGTGGAAGCACTAGCCCAAAGAAGAGTGAAAGAAAAAACTCTCTATTCCGTATCGTCTAGATATTTCTATGACTGCATAGAGCTCGACTTTGGTGATTCCCAGAAGAACAATAGCTTACAAGTAACTACAGATAAAGGCCTGGTGCTTAAAATACCAAATTCCAAGCTAAGGTTCGAAAACCTCAATGAAGATAGATATTTTTACAAAACACCTATCCAGATTACCGCCTACCACCAAGCAAAAGATAAACAGCCAGCGGCTAAGGCAAAGCTCGCATCTAGGCTCCTTGCAAGATTAAGCCCAGATAAAAACAGCCAGCCAAGTGAACTAATATTGAGCTTACATAGCAAAAACTTCAAAATAGAAGCACTCAGCATTGCATTAGATGAAGTAGGCAGAAAATACAACCAAACGCTTAGCATTGGAAAATCTACTAAGACCATTAGGCTAATATCAAAAAGGCCTGAAAGGCAAAATAATTGACTCCTTACGGCGACACTTGCCAATCAAGAAGTTTCATGATAATATTATTCGGAGCTTTTATGGAGATATCTAAATAAAAAAACGACTTAGGCTAAACCATCAGATATCGGCATCTACCGTTAGATTGCTTGATGCTGATTCGAAGCAGATAGGAATAGTGCCAATTTCGGAGGCTTTAAACATAGCCAAAGACCAAGGTTACGATCTAGCTGAAATATCTCCAAATGTGGACCCACCGGTTTGTAAACTACTCGATTGGGGTAAATACCTCTACGAGCAAGACAAGCAGGCGGCAAAAAACCGCAAAAAGCAGCGCAACGTTGAAGTAAAGCAGGTCCGGATGGGCCTCAAAATAGGTCAGCACGACATCGAAGTCAAGCAACGAGCAGCCCTCAAGTTCTTAGAGGCTGGCAATAAAGTAAAAATTACTGCTAGATTCAAGGGACGTGAGATGGCCAGACCGGATCTAGGTGAAGCAGTTATGATGAGGTTTTTTGAAAATCTCTCAGAAGTTGCTGCAATCGAGCAAAGACCTAGTATGTCCGGCCGAGACATGTCGATGGTTGTAGGTATGACCAAACAAGCAAGCGCTAAAGTAAAAAAACTATCTGATTCAAAGGAAGAAGACAATGCCAAAGATTAAGACAAGCAAAACAACAGCTAAGAGGTTCAAGATAACAGCCAGCGGCAAAATAATGCGCCGTAAGGCTACCCGTGGGCACTTAAAAGGTAAGAAGTCCGCTGCTCGCAAAAGAGCCTATACTCTAGAGCATCCAGCATCTGAATCTGATGTTAAAAATATTAAAAAGGCACTAGGAGTCTAAAATGAGAGTAAAAAGAGGCGTATCGGCCAGAAAACGACACAAGAAGATACTAAAGCTCACCAAGGGCTATTCCAAAATTAGACGTAGTTCTTATAGAAAAGCCAACGAAGCAGTAATTAAAGCTCTTAGCTACCAATATCGAGACCGTCGCAATATTAAGCGCGATCTAAGAGGTCTTTGGATAACTCGTATATCTGCAGCTGCCAAAGAGAATGGCACCAACTACTCCACTCTTACTTCAGGTCTAAAGAAGACTAATATAGAGCTAAATCGCAAAATTCTAGCTGAACTCGCGGTTAGTCAGCCAAAAACATTCTCAGAGATAGTAAAAATAACTAAGTAGAAAATAACCCAGTATAATCTGGGTTATTTTCTGTGCCACAAGATAATCTTCGCCCTTAGAAGGTTTTTTTATTACTAATAAAAGCTGAATTCATTTATTTTTAGCGAAAACAAGGCTCAGGAATATATCCCTATCGACATTTTTATTACTATAGCGAATTTTATTTGCGCTGGAATCTATTTCTCTTTTGTTAGAAGCAGCCAAGCTCCATTCGCTAGGTACGACAAGCTCGCTCGATAGCTGATATGGCCAGCCTCCGTTTTGAATCTGCACGTAAGAATCGAAATTAAACGACCCTGAATTGCTTACTTTTGTGGGTAACATGTATGATATCTTATATGTTGCTGCTTCGAGTGGAGTAAGACTGCTGTTGAATTCATATATATCAACGAAGTCCTTACTTTCGACCTTCTTAAGTGCAATACTTTCGGCCTCTATTACTACTGAATTTCTAGGTAAAACCACCCTAATATCACTATTATTTTCTTTGATTAAAAATGTAAAACCGTTATCTCTTGGATCTATGTATGGTATCGATTTTTCTCTGTTTTGTAGCCTTGTTATTAGCAAATCTACCCTGACATCTCCATTCTTACTAATATTTATTTTCCTATCAATGCTTCTGTCTATAAACGCGTTGCTCTTATCGATGCTTCTGTTGTACTCTTCAATCTGAAAATAATCATTTGTGTTCCTCGCAATCGCTCCAGCATAATTAAGCCTTGCTATTGAAGCAGCCAAGTCCGCATCAGATGAATACAATAGTATTTGTTTTGTTGACATCTCATTTTTTAAAGACTCACCAAGCTTCGAAAGTTCATATATATTTTCACTGGATAGCTTTTCTATCAATTTGTTTGCCAACACTGCAAGGATGCTCTTTGGATCCTTGCCTTCAACCTTATCTTTGCCGAATTCGACTTCAGTCTGAAGGACATCTATTATATTATCTGTGCTGATTGACTTCGAATATTCAGGTAGATAGATAGGGCCAGTTTTTGCTAAAACAACTTTCAATACTTCGGGTGTAATCCCAATCACCATATCTGCACTCTTGCCGGTCTTTGACTTAAAAATTTCCTTAGCTCTTTCTCCGTTCCTGAGCCATGATACATTTTGCCCACTATTCCTAAGAGTATCTGCCTCCAAGCCTAGCTCAGGGTCATTTAACTCTGGTGGTGGCAACTTTGCCTCAAGATACCTATCATAGTAATAGACCGACTTAACTGGGTCAGCTTTTATTTTACCTCCGTCGACTGTTACATAGCCGACACTACCTATGAATCCACCGCCGTAGCGTTGCTCGGCATTATTCATAAACAGTATTAATATATTTTTCTTTCCCTTCAAGCCAAGTAGGCTATCTGCCAGAACCTTATAATCATTTATCTTCGTTGTTTTATTTACTACGCCGTCTATAAGTTTTGGCAGCTGTATAAAAGCAATAATCAAAGCCAAAATTAATGTACCTACAGCAAGGCTTCTGGGGAGGTCGGTCTTAAGCTTTAATTTTTTCACTTATAAAACCTCCTAGCTCCCTCTTAAACCGCTCCTGCGAAAAATGCTTCGCCCTGTTTCTTATATCTGACTCCTTTAGCTTTATTTTATCTAATTCTCCAATAGCATGCTTGAGACTTTCGACAGTCTGCTTGGCATGATAAATTCCTGTCTTACCATCTATAACGGTTTCAGATGCCCCGGCTGTGCCAAAACAGATCACTGGTACGCCAGAGGCCATCGCTTCAACTGGCGTAATCCCAAAGTCTTCTTCTGCCGAAAATATAAATGCCTTGGCTCCCGAATAAAGCTGATTCACCTTGGCATCACTTGGATTTTCGACAAATTCGATAGTTTCACCTGAGATCTTTTTATAATTAGAGAGCTCTGGCCCCGTTCCTGCAATTATCAATTTCTTACCCAGGTCATTGCATGCCTTAATAGCCAAATCGATTCTTTTATAGGGAACAAATCTAGAAACAACCAAGAAATAATCTTCTTTATTTCGACTAATCTTTGAAAACCTATCAAAATCTACTGGGGGATTTATGACTTTACTTTGACGGTTATAGTATTTTGTAATTCTTCTAGACACTTCTTTGGAATTAGCTAGTAAGCTGTCCGGCCTTTGGGCTGCCGCATAGTCCCAGCGCTTTAGCTTGCTGACCATTGTTGGCATTACCAGCCTCACAAGTGGGTTAAGAAGTCCAAAGCCTGGGTTGGCTAGATAATCATCATATGCACTCCAATAGTATCTTACGGGGGTATGTATGTAGCTTATATGCAGTGTTTCGGTTGAGGTTATGACGCCTTTTGCCTCTGCGCTTGAGCTAGATATAACTAGGTCGTATCCACTCAGGTCTAAGCTCTCAAAGGCCAAAGGTCTGAGTGCTGCAAAAAGCTGATGCTTACGCTTGGCCAATGGCCAATTCTGCAAAAAAGTAGTATAAACTTTCCTGCCCCTGAACAGTTTTAGCTTAGACTCATCATATACGCTGGTATAAAGATCAGCCTGAGGAAATAGACTCAAAATAGACTCCACTACCCTTTCCGCACCACCTAGGCCAACTAACCAGTCGTGCACTACGGCAACCTTTAGGTTATCGAATTTTTTGTTATATTCCATTGCGCTCAAAAATTGCCTGCCATAATGTTTTAAAGAGAATTTTCATATCCAACCAAAGTGACCAGTTCTCGATATAATAAAAATTTAATCTGACTCTATCTGAATAATCCAGATCATTTCTTCCTGAAACCTGCCATAGCCCCGTAATTCCTGGACGAATTGTTACGATTCTTGCCAAATTCTGCTCCCCTCCTAGCAGCTTGAGTTCACTCTCGGGTAATGGCCTCGGGCCAACTAGACTTAAATCTCCCTTGAGAACATTAAAAAGCTGAGGAAGTTCATCAAGGCTTAATTTGCGCATAATTTTGCCAAGTTTGCCTACTCTCGGGTCATCTTTTATTTTAGCTGTTTTCCTAAATTCATTGGCCTTAGACGCTGGCAACTTAGCTAATACCTGTTCAATGGTTTGGTCACCAAACTTAGGGCCGATACTATACTCTGTCTTCATAGTTCTAAATTTGTATACATTTATCATTTTTCCCATTCTTCCATAACATTCATGAGAATAAAATGCGGGGCCTGGTTCTTTAATCTTGATTAACAGATACAGCACCAACTGCAAGGGAAGAGTTAATACTATAATTAATGTTGTTATTAGTACATCGAATAATCTCTTTATAACCCTACCCCAGCCCTCTAGCGGGGTTGGCTTGAGCTCTAGTACTGGTATATTACCAATCTGTGTAGATAGTATTTTTGAACTGTATAGACCAGAGATAGATGGCACAAACTGATAACCAACGTGATTGCTCTGACAATAAGATATTAATTCAACTAGTTTTGAGTCATCGGCGCCAGAATCTGCGACTATGACGGTATCAATATGGTCTCGCTTGATAAGGTTTTTAAGCCTTCCTGAGGATGTCGCATCTAGGCTTGCGATACTTGATACCACCTTATACCTCCGCTTCAACTTCTTAAGAGCCAGCTTGAGCCTGGCCGCCGTTGTTCCGCTACCTATAAATAGCACTCTATAGACCCCAACTCCTCGGCTTGCCAGTAGTCTCTGCACGAACCCCATGACAAATCGCCCTAGACTGACGAAAAGTAGTGCTAGTAAAAATCCATAAATTGGAATTATCTTTGCTGGAAATATAGGAGATGGGCTTAAAAAATCAATTACAATCAAGACCATTACTCCTGCTGAGCAGGCGGCGAGGATCTTACTAAGATCAAGCCATTTAGCCCTGTCAGACCTGAGGTTATATAGCCCAACGGAAGCAAAAATTAACAGCCATATCGGTAGAAACACCAGCATTAAATTAAGGTAGGCGTACCCCCCAACCTCTATCGAGAAGGGCCTTCCACTGCCCTGGCGCAATAAATATGCCAAAACGAAGCTAACCACCAGCATAAGATAATCTACTGGTATCTGGAGTACTGCTATTAATAGTTCGCTTCGTTTTCTCATATCTATTATTTTACCACTTAAATAAATAACATTCGCCATTTTTGTATTTGCGAATGCTATTTATTGCTATGACTTAACTATAAGCCGAATTTTGTACTCTCGCACTATTGCTAGTGTGAGATGATGACCATCTATCTTAGCCAGACTAGCTGGCGACCTGTGCTAAGCACATGGCGCGATATACCCATAAAAAGACGAGTAATCTCTCTGCTTGCGCAGAAGGGCCCATAATCTTGCAGCCGGTAGGGTTTACCTCGCTCTAACAGTCACCTGTCCGAGCTGTGGGCTCTTACCCCACTCTTTTCACCCTTACCCCACACCACAAGCCTTAAAGCAATAATACCTGTGATGTGGGGCGGTTTAGTCTCTGTGGCACTTTCCCTAGGATCACTCCTGGTTGCAGTTAACAACTACCGTTACTCTATGCTGTTCGGACTTTCCTCTCGATATAATCGAGCAGCCATCCATTAACTCATAGCCAGCATATTATAATATATTTATGCTTAGTTGTCTATTTTTGAGAGTCTAAAACTTGGTTTACCATAGCATCAGCCAGCTTGTTATCTTCTCGATATACATGCGTAAAGGTCAGATTCATGCCTTTGGCCAATTCTTTTACCTTAGAATTAAGCTCAATCATACCGGGATTTTTAACTCGATAAATACCATTAAGCTGTTTTACTATTAGCTCACTATCCAGATAGAAATCAGCTTCCGTTAGCTTCATCTCGCTTAGCTTACCAAGGGCAGCCACAACAGCACTGTATTCAGCATAATTATTCGTTTGGGTGCCCAAATATTCACCAAATTCCTCTATAACCTCGTCCTTAAGTGTACTTATTACAACACCTAGTGCAGATGGGCCCGGGTTTCCCCTAGATCCTCCATCGCAATGAACCTTTACTTTATCTGCCATCTTACCTCCTTAGTATCCAAATTAAAATTACTGCCGAACCAAGTACCACCCTATAGAGTACGAAGGCGAAAAGAGTATGGCTCTTCAGGTAATCCAAGAACCATCTAATTACAGCCACTCCAACTATAAATGCTACAACAATTCCCAGTAGCGTCAGAGGGATAGACCCACCTGGCTGAGGATCAGTAATCATTTGTAAAAATTTATACAATCCAGCGCCTAATGATATAGGAGTAGCTAGTAAAAAGCTAAATCTCGCTGCTGATTCTCTGTTGAGACCCAGGTATTCCCCTGCTGTAATTGTTATCCCTGAGCGTGAAGTTCCCGGAATAAGTGCCAGAGCTTGAGCGAAACCTATGAAAAGGGCTCTGTTTTTGCCAATATGTGCCAAGTCTTTATCTAATTTTGCTCTTTTATCGATTAAATACATCAAAATACCGAAGAAAATGATTCCCGATCCTATAAATAGAGGTGCCAGGCTGGATACTCTAAATATATCTTCAATATACTTATCGCCAAAATACCCTGCTATTGCCGCCGGTACTGAAGCAATAGCTATGTAGAGCAATAATTTATCCCTCTTTTTGAAAAGGTCGTAAAAATCTCTCCAGAAGAATATTAGTAGTGCCAAAGCTGTACCTATATGGATAGCTGCATCAAACCTAAGCCCCAGATAGGGCAAATTAAAAGCCCATGGAATAATAAATAAGTGGCCAGAGCTAGATATGGGCAAAAATTCCGTAAAACCCTGTACACTAGCTAATAATATTACTATTGCTACTACCATAAGCTTCCTTCTGTATTTTTATTTAAATATTTCTTGAATTTTTCAGCCTCAATCTCTCTTTCTTGCATTGAGCTTGGCTTGGCATTGCCATGGTCTATGTCGGCTATTCCAAACAACGAGAATACGTGTATGTGCACATGAGGAATATCAAAACCGACCGATACTAGACTAACCTTGGGGCATCCATATATTTCTTTTGTAGCTTTTCCGAAATACTTTGCAGCGCCCATCAGATGAGAGTAAGTTTCTGGCTTCAAATCGTACCAATCGGCTACTTCTTCGGAAGGTATTATAAGCAAATGGCCAGGATTGTGCGGCATATTAGTCAAAATCACAAAACAATCCCTGTCCTCGTGGATGATGCAACCAGGGAGGCTGCCATTTCTGATCTGTGTAAATATACTCGGCATAAGCTATATAATACCCCATGTTTTAGTCAGGTCCAAGCTTGAGCTAGCCCGGGTAATCTTATAAGATATATCTAAGCGGGGTGTGGCGCAGTTGGTAGCGCGCATGGCTGGGGGCCGTGAGGTCGCAGGTTCAAGTCCTGTCACCCCGACCAAGTTCGTAATTAAGTTTAGTATACGATACTAAACTTTTTTTATTTATAAGATATGGCAGCACTATAGCGATAACCCCTATCTTTAACATTAATGTATACCTATTTTGAACAATAACTTATCCAACAGCTATAATTTATAAAATTAACTATTTTTATTTTAAAACTTATCAAAAAAAAATTTATTAAAAAGTCATTTTTAACCCTCTCAACAGATATAGAATTGGCAATTTTAAAAAAAGTTTCAAAAAGGTATTTACATAATAGTTATGCTAAGGCATAATGTTTATGTAGTAAGTAATTTATGTGTGCTAAAAACTCCTATGAGTAGAAACTCAAATAAGACAGCCGAAATACTTCGGCTAATTCAAACCAAAAAAGTCGCCACCCTGGGCGACTTGAGTTCTAATAAACATCTTTTGACGGTGTTTTCGAGCTCGGCTAAGGCTACCCCAAGACGTCGTATCATCGACACAATTGCACTCTTGGCCAGACAGGGCTATGTCAGTGTAGGGTTGCTAGATAGCGAAAAGATATTCAAGATAACCCTTAAGGGCAAGGGAAGGCTCAAGGCCTACCAAGTATCTGAAGATGGCCTAAGCATAACTGATCGCTGGGATGGCAGATGGTACCTCATAACATTTGATATACCCGAGAGCAAAAAAGTCGCTCGCAACCAGCTCATAATAACGCTCAAGAAGCATGGCTTCGTCAATTACACTAAAGGCCTCTGGTTGATTCCCTATAACCCTGCCAAGTTAACAGCTAGCCTCAGAAAACAGCTTGGGTTAAAATCAGAAATAAAGCTGATAGTGGCTCAGGCCATAGACAATGACTCTAGATACAAAAAATACTGGAGCTTATAATGTAACCCCATATTGTAGCAATAATAAAAGACCCTCCTGTGAGGGTCTTTTATTATTGCTATCCACCGCACCGCGACATATTAACCTTTCCCGCCAAATGACAGGTGGGTGTCCGCAGCATCAGCTGATAAATCAGTGAGCAATCTAAGACTCCCTAGGATCTAAGTAACCGGAAAAAGTTACTAATGCCATAATGCGAATGCGGTCGAAAGCCTAGCTATTATAGCTAAAATACTGGCTTTCCGACAATAAAACTTGCCAAATTCTCTACTGCAACCGTAAAGATAGGGCCTATGAATCTATAAAATATAAAAATAAAAGCAAATATAGCGATTAGCCCGTATTGTTCTATTGTATCCATAACATCCCGCACTTCTCCAGGCGCTACAGCATACAATATTCTGCTTCCATCGAGTGGCGGGAAAGGAATCATATTAAATATAAAGAAAGCCACATTTACAAGCACAAACTGCAATAAGAACGTGCCCCCTAGGCCACCCACATCCACAAATCGCAGATATACCCCTACGATTAAGGCCATCAGCAGATTGCTGGCGGGTCCAGCAAAGGCCACGAGCGCGGCGCCCCACTTACCATATCGCAACGCATAAGGGTTAAAGGGTACCGGCTTGGCAGCACCAAAGACCACCGGGCTACCCAGTAGTATCAGTCCTAAAGGTAAAAGTAGCGTCATAAATGGGTCAATGTGCTTGGCAGGATTTAAAGTAAGCCTACCCTCGTTTTTGGCTGTAAAATCGCCTAGCATATGGCCTGCCCAGGCATGGCTAAACTCATGCACGGTCAGTACAACAACTAATATGACGATATAAAACAGGATTAGTACAATCGTTTCCATATGCTTAATTTTAGCATGCCAGGCTGGATTTATCATAGTAAATATATATTGATTTATAACCTTTGATATGCTAAGATATTCAGGTTATGTCATTTAGATGCGATCTAACAGGTAAAGGAAAGCAATTCGGAAACCATGTGAGTCACTCACAGCGGCACGTTAAACGTACCTGGAAACCGAACTTGCAAACCAAGACCCTAATCATCGATGGCCAGAAGGTAAAACTTCGTCTAGCTGCTAGTACTATTCGCACTCTTAATAAGTACCAGAAGCAAATAGAAGCAAAAGAACTAGAAAACACCAAAAAATAACCCCTCATAGTCGAGGGGTTATTTAATTAATACTATATGATTTTAAATTGCTGGGTTTTGATTTATCAAAACAACCCAAATCTCATGCAATTACCGAGAATGCCCTATTTAAGTAGGACTAGCTGCTGGGTATCGGTCGGGAGATCCTTCTTTGCGATCTTAAGTTTATCAATCGGCTCTACGTCTTTACCAAATTCAGCTTTTATTTTAGCAAGTTCGGCTTCATTTTCAATAATAGGTATTAGTATCCTCGGCTCAACCTGGGTGATAATCTTGTCTATTAGCTCAGATTTATCATCCTTAACAGATACAATCAATATATCTACTCCGCCCATTCTATCTTGCTGGGCATCAGAAAAAATTTCTGTCATGTTAATTGCATAGGTAACATGAATGTCGTCAATCACTACGCTATAACAGGTATTGTCAGCAGATATCTCAATTCCATCTAACATACTACCAAGCACCTCATACTCTCCAGGGCCATAAAAAGCCTTGAAGTCACCCTGCAAAGCCTCTGGGTCAGTAAATAGTGACACGTCAGCCTTGGTATCTTTCTCTGGGTTAATTGATATTGTAGCTTTTTTGCCGGCTAGCCTAATTGAGTTGATGTTGGAAAGTGTTATATCCATCCGTTAGAAATTCTCCCTTATTTTAGTTTTTAGTATCGCCCCGAAGCTGTAACACTACGGGATGCATGGGTGCTATTGTAGCAGATTCAACCCACCTGTTACTAGCTATTTATAGCCTCATCAATCTTTTCTTTTACATAGTCCGATCCCATGGTGTCGAATATGACATCTACCACAGCAGCAACTGGCACCGCCAATATAACTCCAATAGGGCCGAGAAGCGTGAATCCTATCAGTGCAGCAAGCAGTATGATTACAGGCGATACACCAATTGCCTTATTGAATAGCTGAGGAGAAATTATATTGGCTAGAATTAATTGCAAAATA
>CALRAY010000007.1 GCA_943353705.1 Patescibacteria group bacterium UBA4664
GTAGCCAAGCGAATACGCTGGGCCTCGCCACCCGCTAGAGTATTGGCGCTTCTATCTAAACTCAAATAGCTTAGTCCGACATTATTTAAAAAGGTCAGCCTAGCTAGAACTTCCTTAATTATTTGATCGGCTATTTTTTGCTCCTGCACACCAAGCTTTAAGCCTTCATAATATGCGAGCGCATCTTCCACGGTCATTTCCGAAATATCAGCTATCGATTTATCATTAATAGTTACAGCCAGCACCTCAGGCTTTAAGCGTTTTCCGCTGCATACTGCGCAAACCTGGCTAGTCATATACTTCTCTATTTCTCTTTTAACAAAGTCGCTATCAGATTCACGGTAGCGCCTTTCAAGATTTGGAATAATACCTTCAAATTTAGTTTTATAAGTTCGCCCTGCAGGACCTGGCACGCCTATTTCTTCGTCGCCAGTACCATAGAGTATGGTATAAAGTTGACTGTCAGTTAGTTCATCGACTGGCTTACTAATGCTAAATTTATGCTGATCGGCTACTGCTTGGACTAGCTTGGTGTACCAATTTAATCTCTGGGTGGTTCGACTCCACGGCCGAATCGCGCCCTCTGGTATGCTTAACTTTCGGTTTGGTACTATTAATTCTGCATCGATTACCAATAAGGTTCCAAGTCCCATGCACCTAGGGCATGCTCCATGGGGAGAATTAAAGCTAAATAGTCTAGGTTCTATTTCTGGCAAGGCAAAGTCAGAATCCGCAGTAGTATAGTGCTCGGAATAGAGCTTTTCTTCGCCACTATCATAATTTAATACACTTATAACTCCGTCGCCAAGTCGTAGTGCTCCCTCGACCGACTCAACTAATCGCTGCGGGTTTTCTTTGTCTATGGTTAATCGATCTGTAACGACTTCAATCGTATGCTTTTTTTGTTTATTTAGCTTTGGCACTTCATCGATTGGAATAATATCTCCATTTAGACGAACTCGACTATAGCCGGCTTTTTGTATTTCCGATAATAGATGTACATGCTCACCTTTTTTATCTTTTACGATTGGAGCTAAGAGCACAACCTTAGTATCTTTTGGTTGATCCAAAATTAAATCAACAATTTGCTGAGCAGTTTGCTTGGTTAGAACTTCGCCAGTCTTAGGATTGTGTGGTACCCCTACTCGCGCAAACAGCAAGCGAAGGTAATCGTATATCTCGGTCACAGTTGCTACTGTACTGCGCGGATTACGGCTTGACGATTTTTGGTCAATCGAAATGGCTGGGCTCAAACCTTCTATCTGGTCGACATCGGGCTTCTCCATGAGTCCTAAAAATTGACGGGCATAGGCGCTCAAACTCTCTACATATCGGCGCTGGCCTTCAGCATAAATTGTATCAAAAGCCAAAGACGATTTACCGCTTCCTGAGAGTCCAGTAATCACTACTAGCTTGTCGCGTGGTATTTCGACATCGATGTTTTTGAGGTTGTGCTCGCGGGCACCCTTAACAATTATTTTGTCGTGCATCAGTTCTCCTAACCTTAGCAATTATCTAAGTGTAAAATCAGCTATCAATTGTACGCCTGAAGTCAATATTATTCAAGAGTTAGCTTGATTGAACATTGCCATAGTATTCTGCTAGAACTGGTTCGAGAGAAACTACATGTGAGCCGCCATAGACCACAAATGGTTTTTTGCCTGCTCTTGTTGCATCTGTAATAGTGTCCAGAATATGTCTATCACGAATTTCAGTTGTTGCTGCCATTCTCTCTGAGTGTATGCCTGTTCCTGCGGGATTTGCACTTTTGGCAACATCGCCTCTTGAGCGAGGGTCTTCAAAAACTATTTCTTGGTTTTCAGTAACGACCAGTTGTGGTAGTCCATATTCATTCAGTGATTTGTTCCAGGCCTCAACAAATGGACTGACTTTTTCAAATATTTCTTGATTAATCTCTGCTCGTTTAGCTATTGCCTCGGGGCTTTGATCGGTAAACTCTCCGTCTGTTTGAGCAAATACTTTCTTTTCTTCTTCACTATATACATGGAAGCCCTCAAATCCTACTGATTCCATATGCGGATAGAACTGAAATTTCATATCCCCTATCGACTCACTACTAGCATGAGTAGCTAAAGATCGTAATGTAAAAAGTAGAGCAGTTTCTTCTCGCGCTATACCAGCCTTTTCTAATTCGTCAGCTACCAGCAGATCTGTTGGCTCACCACTAACTCTGTCTACCCCTGACTCATCTGCAAAAAACATCATCATCCCGGCTTCGGTTCTGAGCCTGATGGCTGTATCACGATCAGTAAAGCTTTCGCTATCACCCTCAAATACTACAAATCTCTCTGCTTCTGGCGTCTCTAGTAAATATTTTTGCCAGGCATTCTCGATATCTTTGTGGCTCTGTGCTTCTGGATTGTAATCATGCCCGTCAATTGTTGTGCCTGTTTGTGGGTCGACATTAATACTAGCAATTATAGTTACCGGGCCAAACTCATCGACTTTTATCTTGGCACTGGCTGCTCTTTCGGCATTAGCTTTCTGATACTGCGGGCCATAACCTGCATACTTTTCAAATGCCTGGTCACGCTTGTGTTGTTCATTACTAGTCTCAGCCATACCTGTAAGCTCTTTTGTCAATTCGGCCTGCTTAGTAGCGTCTGCATCAGATGGATGAGCCTCAGGCCTGAATGAAATTGCCTCACTCATTTGCTGATCTTCTTGCTCTTAACTACATCCGTGATTTCTTCTAATTGGTCGCGCAGTTCGGCGGCTTTTTCAAACTGCAAATTAGCGGCAGCCAGCTCCATTTGCTCGGTTAGCTGCTTTTCTAAATACACCAATTCATCTTTGGGAACTTTATAAAAATCAATTGCTTCGACGTCTACTGTCTCAGCCTCAGTTTCGGCCTGCATGCTATCTGCAATAGCCTTTTGGATTGAGGTCGGAGTTATATTATTTTGTTTGTTGTACTCTTTTTGTAGCTCACGTCGATTTATAGTAATATCCATGGCTCTCTGCATGCTGCCGGTCATACGGTCAGCATATAAAATTACCTTGCCTTCTTGATGTCTGGCGGCCCGTCCCATCGTCTGGATTAGTGATGTCTCGGAACGCAAAAAACCTTCTTTATCGGCATCAATGATTGCAACCAAACTAACTTCGGGTAAATCCAAACCTTCGCGTAAGAGATTAATACCAATTAGCACATCATAAACGCCAGCCCTCAAGTCTCTAAGTATATCAATCCTCTCGAGTGTATCGACATCTGAATGTAAATATTGAACTTTTATACCTAGCTCACCAAGATAGTCAGTGAGATCCTCGGACATTCGCTTAGTCAGCGTAGTCACGAGGACTCTTTGATGCTTAGCAATTCTATCTCTTATTTCGGCAATCAAATCGTCTACTTGATTATCACTAGGCCGTACTTCAATTATTGGATCTAGTAAGCCTGTAGGTCTAATTATTTGGTCTGCTATCTGCTCGGATCGACTAAGCTCATAGGCACTTGGCGTTGCCGAAACATATACTACTTTATTGATATGTCTTTCGAACTCACTAAAATTTAGAGGACGATTATCCAGGGCACTTGGCAGCCTAAAGCCATGCTCAATAAGGTTTTCTTTGCGGGCTTTGTCGCCACTAAACATTCCCCCGACCTGAGGTATCGTCATATGACTCTCATCTATAAACATCAAAAAGTCATCTGGGAAATAATCCATAAGCGTTGCTGGCTGTTCGCCAGGCTCGCGTTTTGTAAGATACCGAGAGTAATTCTCTATGCCCTTAACATAGCCCGTCTGCTCCATAATTTCTATATCGTAATCAATCCTATTTTCAAGCCTTTGGGCTTCTATAAATTTTGCATTAGATTTAAAGTAAGCTACTCTCTGCTGCGATTCCGCTCTTATGTTAGCGATTGTATTTTCAAGTTGTTCGCGCGGAGTGACGAAATGCTTAGCTGGGAATATTTGCAATTCTTCAAGATTGGCGATAACCTCCCCAGTCAAATAGTCAATTTGCTTAATACTCTCGATGTCATCAGCAAAGAATTCTATGCGGTATGCACACTCCTCGCCGATAGGAAAAATATCTAAATTTTCACCTCGAACCCTAAAAGTTCCGCGCTCAAAGCTTATATCATTGCGCTGGTATTGAATATCGTTTAACTGCCTCAGCAGCTTATCTCTCTTTCGGTATTCTTTAAGCTTAAGTTTAATTGCCATATTCTGGTAGTTATCAATACTACCGATGCCATAAATACAACTTACTGAAGCCACTATAATGACGTCTTTGCGGGACAATAAGCTAGCGGTCGCAGCATGACGCAGCCTATCTATCTCTTCATTAATGGCACTATCTTTTTCAATATAAGTATCACTTCGGGCAATATAGGCTTCTGGCTGATAATAATCGAAGTAGCTTACGAAGTAATGAACTGCATTATCTGGGAAAAATTCTTTGAATTCACCATAAAGCTGGGCCGCAAGTGTTTTGTTGTGGCTCAATATTAAAGTAGGCTTTCCGTAATTAGCAATAACGTTAGCCATAGTAAAAGTTTTACCTGAGCCTGTAATACCTAGCAGTGTCTGCTCTTTGTATTTTTTTTGCAGACCAAGAGTAAGTTTCTCTATTGCTTTAGGTTGATCGCCAGCAGGTGGAAACTTTGAATGTAGATTAAATACGCTCACACTACTATTGTAGCAAGTTTAGCGCCCTATAAATACAGACTTCATAGTAGAAACGAAAGAAGGCTTGGCTATTGCCACTACTTCTATGATTGCTTCTGAACTATAATATTCAATTCGTGTTGTTTTGTTTTTGATTCTAAGCATTTGTTTTTGTTTTTTAAATTTGCTTATGTATATTGTGCTCTTATAAAATACTTATGTCAATAATTTTTGCAAATAAAAAACCCCTACTTGGGGCAATTTATTTAACAGACTTATGAGCCGACTATTGCAGCAGCAAAGCTTCTATAAACCAAGAACATTCCTACTATTACGAATAAAGTACATAGCACTATTATTCCAATTGGATTTATTCTGTTCACGCTTTTTGATGTTTTTGTATTTCTACTTTTGGCTTTTGGCATGATCCTCCTGAATGATATTGATATATAAACATTAGAGGCTTGAGAGATAATTGTCAAATACTATTTCGCAAATATACTATCGAGCTTAGCCTTATCAAAACCAACTACTATTTCGCCACCAGCATCTATTACAGGAACTCCCATCTGGCCTGATTTGTCTACCATCTCTTGCACCCTATCTCTGTTCTCGACTAAATCAACTGTTTCGTATTTAATTTTATTATCATCAAAATATTCCTTAACGGATTTACAAAACACGCAGGTCGGTGTGGTATATAATATTACTTTTTTGTCTGACATAGATATTCCTTTCTTGAATATAATTATTATATCATGATTATTTCTTAGCTAAGTATATCGAGGCTTGAATTGCTGCTTTTGCCCCCTCGCCTGCAGCTGTTATTATTTGTTTTTCAACTACAGTAGTAATATCACCTGCTGCATAAATTCCTTCCTGGGTTGTGGAATTATATTCATCTATCACAATTTCGTTATCTTTATTAAGCTTGACTAGACCATCCAGGTACTCTGTGGCAGGCAAAGAACCTACTTCTATAAATACCCCCGAGACTGGTAAGTCCTTTTGCAAGCCTCCATCTCTAGATTTTATCCTAATTTTTTCTACTAGCCGTTCTCCCTCTATTTCGACAACCTCCATATCATTCATAATCCTAATGTGAGGCAGTGCCTTAACCTTGTCTATCATTACTGGATCCCCAGTAAGCTCGGGTGTAAGATTAACAATAAATATCTGCTTAACTAGCTTACTGATATTAAGGGCTGCATCAAGCGCCGAGTTTCCGCCTCCTATAATTGCAACATCCTTGCCCTTAAAAAGTGGGCCATCGCACCATGCACAATAAGCCACTCCTTTGTTGAG
Source organism: Patescibacteria group bacterium UBA4664 (assembly GCA_943353705.1). Lineage (GTDB taxonomy): Bacteria > Patescibacteriota > Saccharimonadia > CAILAD01 > BJGX01 > CALRAY01. The sequence continues at coordinate 5,943 of CALRAY010000007.1, forward strand.
GAATTCTTTTTCACCTTTTACGCCCAGATCCCTAGGTACTTTGCCACCTGCAATGATGATGGCTTTAGCTTCTTCCTTTTTGCCGTCACCCATTACGACTGAAAAGTTTTTAGCTTTCTTAGAAATTTTAGTTACACCAGAAATGCTAAGTCTTAGCTCGACGTCATCCTTGAATTCCTCCAAATGATCTTCAAACTTTTTGACCAAATCAGGTCCAGTTATCATGCTAAAGCCAAGGTAATTTTCAATATCACTACTCCATGAAGCCTGGCCGCCAATATCTTTGGCAATTATTAAAGTCTTTAGCTTCTTACGGGCAGCATAAACTCCAGCTGTCATGCCGGCTGGTCCGGCCCCAATTATTATTAAGTCATATACTTTACTCATACTTTTGCAATCTCCCTCGGCTCATAATCATGAGGCGCTTTTTTTAATAAATTTAGTAATTTTTGCTTAGTCAAAAGCCCAGCCTGTGCACCCATCTTTTGCACTACACTCATTGGATTTATAGGTGCCCATTTTAGTGCAGTTACAATGTCCTCTCCGCTGGCTAAGGCTGCTACAAAAGTAGATGTATAGGCATCGCCACAGCCAGTCCTGTCGTAAGGTTTTTTAGGATCTGGATAGTTCCTCATACTATAAATCGTAACGCCGTCACTTGCAAAGCTTCCATTGGGACCATCGGTCACGACTACTATTTTAGGGCCTAGGCTATGTAACTGTCTTATCAATTTGGTAACATCCGTAGTGTTTAGTCCAGTTATTAACTGTGCTTCTTCGAGGTTACATGCAAATATTTCTGTTTTTAAGTACAGCTCGCGAAGCTTATTCGTGCCCATTCTGATTTGGAAAGTACCAGGCTGAAATGCTAATTTTACAGACTCATTAGCCTTGAGATACTCGACAATATCTTCATGGATATGGCCAGCTTTTTCTCCGATTGAACTTAAGTAAATCCATTTAGGGGTAGCATGTTCGGAAATATTAGGCCAATGGTAATCGTAGGGTTCGTGCTTTATTAATATTGTTCTATCAGCTCCATACCACAAAACATAGTGGTAGTTACTCGACATTCCCTTGTGCCTCTTTACGAACTCTGTCGAAACCCCCTGCATTGTTAGGGCAACTAAAATATCTTCTCCTACTTTGTCGTCGCCGATATTAGCATACAGGCTTGATGTTAGTCCTAGATTGGCAAAACACACTGCTGCATTTGGGCTGTTGCCAACGCCATTTACCACTACTGCTTTTTCGAAAGGGATTTTAGTGCCATATGTCATGCAGAGAAGCGGATGGTGAGAGCCTGGTTGCTGAATAGTTGCCTCGTGTGGTAGTAGCCTAATAAACGCATCTGTGACGACGTCCCCGACACTTAGGATATCTATTTTATGGTCTGAATTCATAATATATTTGTCTCTACTTTCATCGTTCTTAGGGCTGGTTTTTTTAATATTCCTGTCCTTGTTCCAAATATCTCCATGACCGAGCAGGCATTTGCGCTAGCTAAGGTGAGCGCCTCCGGGATGCTCTTATTTTGGAAAATTGCTGCCATGTAGGCGGCGCTAAAAACGTCCTCAGAGCCAGTCATATCTAGAGGGTTAGATTTTTTGTATGGATTTGATATGTATATTGTATTATCTTCAAAAGCATAGGCTTTATCTACTACATCATACATCAATATAGACTTTGCTCCAAAGCCATTAATTAGACGGATAAGATCTATTTGGGACTCATCTTTTCCGAAGTATCCACTGGCAACGCCGTAAGGAATTAGCACTCTACTAGCAGTAGAAAGAACATAGCTTATTTGTCTCTTCTTGTAAGTGTTCAAACTATTGAGTGAGACAGCAAGCTCAACATTATTAATTTTGGCCCAACTAGCATAATACTTATATACTTTAAAATCCTCTGGCAATTCTGAAAAATACACTAGCTTTGCTTTGAGCTTAGAGAATTTGGTGTCCTTAGCTCGTAATGAATTACTAGAATTATCATAACTTAATCCAATCTCATGGCTTCTTTCTGTGACTATATGGATTTTCATATCGGTATGATGCTCTGGTCTACTGATTAGCGTATCGACCCCAATACCCTCGTGCTTGGCAATTATTTTAATTTGATTGGCTAGGTGATCTTTGCCAGTTCTTGCCATGCAGCCAGTATTTATTCCTTGGCGTGCAAAAACAATAGATGAGTTAAGGGCTGAGCCGCCTGCCTCATAAACTGCATGGTCAATGCCATAGCTTGAATCATTATTTAGGGTAATAGAATCCTCCGCCAGAAGCCTACTAGGCTTAAGCTGCTTGCCACTAATAAAAATATCGAACCCGGCCGAGCCTATGCATATTACATCTAGATTCATTTATTTAGCCTTTAGTACGTTATTTATAGACCTTACTATAGAGGCTGCGTCTAAATCGTACTCGGCCCATAGCTCAGCTAATGTTCCTGACTGCCCAAATCTATTTTGAATTCCCAGTCTAATGACCTGTGTTGGCAGGTGCTCGCTTAGTAGCTCCGCAATCGCTCCTCCTAGACCACCGGCAACCTGAGCCTCCTCTAGCGTAAATATTAATTTGGTTTTTTTAGCACTCTTTATGATTGTTTTTTCATCAAGGGGCTTTATTGTGTGTGAATTTATGACCTCTACTTTTAAGTCTTTTGATTCTAGATACTTGGCGGCCTTGAGCGCCTCATAAACTAATGGGCCGCAAGCAATAATAGTAAGGTCACTGCCTTCTCGCAAAACATTAGCTTTACCTATTTTAAATGGGGTATCTTGATGAGTTATTACGGCCGTCTTTTCGCGAGTCAATCTTAAGTAGCTTGGCTTAGCTAGCTTGGCAAGCTCCAATGTAGCTTTTTTGGCTTCAATACTATCGCACGGCGCTACAACTATCATATTCGGCAACGAGCGCATTAGAGCAATGTCCTCTAGCATCTGGTGGGTCGCACCATCAGGGCCAACCGAAACGCCAGAATGACAACCGACTATCGTTACGGGTCTATCATTTAGACATATAGTTGTACGTATTTGCTCCCAGTTTCGCCCTGGGCTAAAGCTTGCATAGCTAGTCACAAAAGGTCTCTTACCGACAGCTGACATTCCGCTAGCTACCGTCACCATGTTTTGCTCAGCGACGCCCATCTCAATGAATCGATCTGGAAAAGCCTTCGCAAAAGGTTCAACTTGGGTTGATTCTACCAAGTCTGCAGAAAGAGCTACTATAGATTCGTCTTTCTTGCCCGCATCAACCAAGCCTTCCCCGAATCCTTTTCGAGTAGGTTCCTGGGTGATTGATTCAGAGTATAGTTCGTCGCTTAAGAGACTATTCATGTTCACTCCTTATTTTTCCATTAATAGTCCTGAGTTTTTCTAGGGCTGATTTTGCCTGAATTTCCTTAGGTGGATCTCCATGAATATCTTTTATTCCAGGAGGTATTCCATGCCACCTAAAGTCAAACTCCATATAATCGACTCCTTTTCCAGGAATAGTGTGAGCAATAATACAAGTAGGCTTTTCGAATATTGCCTTGCTTTGATTCAGGGCAGAAATAATATCATTAAAATCATGTCCATTTATTTCAATCACATGCCAGTTGAATGCTTGGTACTTCATAGCAAATGGCTCAAGAGGCATGACATTCTCGGTCATTCCATCGATTTGTATGTTGTTCCTATCGACTACCACGGTTAGATTACTAAGTTTGTTTTTGCCAGCAAACATAATTGCTTCCCAGGTATTTCCCTCTTGGTGCTCGCCATCGCTAGTCAGGCACCAAACACGCGGCTGCTTCAAAGAATCCATCCTTAAGCCATATGCCATACCTGCAGCCTGACTTATTCCGCTGCCGAGCGGCCCGCTGGTTGTTTCGAGTCCAGGCAAGCGTAATCTTTCAGGATGACCCTGCAGTCTTGTTCCGAACTTTCTCAAGGTCTTAAGCTCGCTATGGTCAAAATAGCCTGATTTTGACATGGTGGCGTAGAGAACTGGATTTATGTGCCCATTACTTAAAACTAATCTATCTCGCTCGGGCCAATTCGTATCCTGTGGCTTATGCCGCAGCACTTCAAAATACAACGCCGTGAAGATATCAGCCATACCTAAAGGTCCGGCCGTATGCCCACTGCCTGCCTCGACTAACATATGGATTATATCTTCTCGGATTTGATTTGCTATTAATTCAAGCTCTTGTTCGGTATGAATCACAGAGTATACTCCAAAAATTTCATATAACTGCTTAAAGGGTCTTCGGTATCAAATATTGCAGAATTGATATTAACAACATCGAATCCTGCCTGCAGAACCTTCTTAGCGTTTGTAAGATTAACACCTCCGTCTAGGCCAACCTCAGCAAAAGGAAACATATCTCTGACCTCTGTGAGTCTATCAAAGACCATTGGGTCTAGTTTTTGACCAGCGAATCCAGCACTATATCCCATAATCAAAACGTGATTAAGCAAGTCTGTAAATGGTTTTAATTTTGATAGCTTAGTTTCTGGGTTGATAGCAACTCCGGCATTTAAACCAGATTTTTTTATTCTCTCAATAAATGGCATTAGGTCTTCGCCACACTCAAACTGCATTATTATTTTATTTGCATTAAGAGCAATACACCTTTCGACAAATGGCTTAGGGCTTTTCACCATCAAATGTACGTCCATTCTGGTGTCCGTAAGCCGACCTATCTGATCGAGCTGGATTGTTTTATTATCTACATACTCTCCATCAATAACATCCAGCTGAAAACGATTAGTAAGTTGCCTTATAACGGATAATCTGGCGCTGTATTCTTCCTTTGTCCTAACTAATACTGCTGGAACTATTTTTGTCATTATTCTCCCAATTCCATCTGATTAATTTCTTCTATGCGACGCTTGTGTCTAGCTAGCTGTGAGAACGGGGTATCAAGCCAAGTCCTAGATATTTCTAGGAGCTCCTTATTTGATAATTCACCAGCTGACAAGCTCAAAACATTACTATCGTTATCTTGCCTAGTTTCGAATGCCTCGGGTTTATCGCGCACAACTACTGCCCTAATGCCGTCGACCTTGTTGGCTGCAATCGCCATTCCTTCTCCGCTATGACAAATAAGTAAACCCATAGAGTCTGGGTTTTCTTTGACTGCTAGGGCAACTTTTTTGGCATACACAGGGTAGTCATCGTCTGGGTCTAATTTATATGCACCCAGATCGTATATTTCATAATTTTTCTCAAGTTCAACTGCTAAGGTATTTTTCTTATCATATCCGGCGTGATCTGCAGCTATAAAAACTTTCATATCACCTTAGCTTCTTGCCAACCTCCACGACCAGTTCTACCAATCTATTAGAGTAACCCCATTCGTTATCATACCATGCCACAACTTTAACTAAATTACCACCCACTACTTGGGTTAAGTTCAGGTCAATGATAGCAGAGTGTGGGTTACCAATCAGATCGCTAGAAACCAATTGTTCATTTGTGCAGTCTAGGATGCCTTTAAGATGTGTTGTTTTTGATGCTTCTATTAAGCTGCTATTTACTTCATCAACAGTTGTGTCGCGCTTTGTGACAATTGTAAAATCAGCTATCGAAACAACCGGTACCGGCACTCTTATGCTTAAGCCCATGAAATTGCCCTCTAAGGATTTGACTATTTTCGTTGCTGCAACTGTAGCATTGGTAGTTGTAGGGACTATATTCTCCGCCGCATTGCGACCTTCTCTTAGATCTTTATTTGGCGAATCCTGTAAGGCCTGAGATGCGGTGTAGGCATGCACAGTGGTCATAAGTGACTTTTCAATACCAAATTCATTATCTATAACATAGGCAATTGGGGTGATGCAGTTAGTAGTGCAGGACTGATTTGATATTACCTCCTGCTCAGAAATTTGCTCATCGTTTACTCCCATAATAAAGTTTCCTGCTTTAGGATTATTATCATCGTTTTTTATCGCAGATGACACCACGACTCTCTTGGCTCCCGCCGCAATATGCAGGGCAGCATCTTCAGTTTTTGTAAAGAAACCTGTACATTCGATAACGATATCTATATTCATCTTTCCCCAGGGAAGCTTGGATGGATCTTTTTCTGCAAATACTCTAATTGTTTTACCATCCACAATCAATGAATCTGCTGTGCTCTTAATGTCTTTATGGTAAATACCATAATTACTATCATATTTAAGCAGATAAGCTAAATTCTTAGTATCTGAGAGGTCGTTAATGGCTACGATTTCTAGCTGTGGATTTGCAAAGGCAAGCTTAAAGGCACTTCTTCCGATTCTTCCAAAGCCATTGATTGCTACCTTTATCATAGTTTTCTCCATTAATTGTTATGTTTATATTATACCAGTATAATCTGGTAATTTAGTTTATTCTAAGGCTTTTTTGGGGGTGCTGGTGCATTTGATATCATATCGATATTCCTACCAGTTTGTGGAATTTGCGCTTGAGGGATATCGGAATTTTGATTATTTCGAGAATCACTTTTTGCAGGCCTGTCTGAATCCGTCTGATTACTCTTCTGGCCAGAAATAGTTTCTTGATTGTTCAGATAGTAGTCGTGCAATATGCGCCTTTTATGATGATGCTGAATGACATAAAACAACCCAGCGGTAGGTATCAGTACGACAGCAATTATAGCCCCAATAAGCACAAAATATACATTAGGGTCGGTAGCTTCCTTGCCATTAGTCTTAGCGTCCTCTGCTCTAGCTATGAAGCTATCTACGAGTCTGTTCTGGGGATACTGAGACTTAATTTTCTTAAAATCAACAATAGCTGAGCTGTAGTAGGCCTTGCTGAATTTATATAAGCCCTGCTCCCAAATTTTCTGAGAACCCGATACGTCTTTGGGCAATTTAATGCCCGACTTAGCAACTAGATTCTTTACATCTTGAATGTCGCGCATGTAGCTTATCTTAGTGTTAGCTCCTGAGCTATCGCTTATTTTGTATGTAGCAAGGCCCACCACATCGCCGTTTGCATCAAGCGCTGGCCCACCTGAGTTTCCCTCAGATATCGAAGCGTCAGTTTGGATAAGTTTATTTTCTGTTCCACTGGCATTACGGATTGAGCTTACGGTGCCCTGAGTAGAACTTGGTACATTTTTATCCTTACTTACCAGCTCATTTTCCGCTAGGCCGGGAAACCCCAGTACAGACAGCCTACTTCCCTGGCCCAAGCCTAAAATTGTGCCAAGCATGCTATACGGGTAGTCCGATCCAGTCTCTAGCTTCAGTATAGCTACATCAGAACCGCTAAAACCTTCTTTTGAAATATCGGCGTAGGGGTTGTAATCAACATCCACTAGCCTTGCCCTGACTATATTCTGATCAAAATCAAAAGCTTTCAAATTAGTTGGCTCAAACATCACCGCCTCATCAGATAATTGAACTGCGTAAACACTGTCGACACTATTCTCCTTAACCTCCGCATCACTCAGTGCACTATCTGACAAAGAAAAAAGTATCGATTTTATTGCATCCTTATCGCCCTTGGCGGCATTTTCATAGAATTCATTCGCAGTGGCTTGGCTAACCAAATTAGCCTTAGTCAAGAAATTTAAGTAGCTTTTAATAATAGGTAAGTTGCCAAGCTCAATGCTACTAGCTAGGACTTCTCCTGCGGAAGATTTAACAACATGCCCATTGGTGGCTACATAGCCTTCAGGGCTAATTATAAAACCTGAGCCATAGTTTGCCGAACAGGCACCAGTGAAGTTTTGACTCAGTGACCCCAGTCGCAAGTCAAAACTCGGACAATAGGCGGCGGCTATTCTTACGACTGCAGGCTCATTTTTTGCAATAGCCTGACTATCGTCTGGTTTGTTACTTAAAGCTGCACTTGAGTCAAAGATTTTTGTAGCTTCTTGTGTTTTTTTACTATTTGAGGCTGCTAGATATAAAGTTACTACTATTACAACTACTACTATTACGGATAGGATAATAAAAACAGCCTCCATCCACCACAAAAATTTTGAGGGTGTCTTGGGGGGCTGATTATTAACATAATTTGCACCATCTTTTTCAGGCGTATATTTATCAAGCATAATACTTATGCCTATCTTATCACATACTATTTATGTTTGGTGTGTGGTTTACAGACATTGCTCGAGCAATCACCGCCGCTTAGGAGCTGGATTATTTCTTCTTTATCATGAGCTCCACAAAGTGCTTGCTTGGTATCTACATTCACGAATGCAGGAACTCCAGGAAGTCCCCCGCAGGCTTCTCCGATGATGTCATTGTACTGCTCCATCTTGCGGGCGTTTTCTTCGTTATTCCAAACCTCTAATCTTTCAATCTTTGCTCCAGTATGCTTTTCTATGTCCTCAATTACAGGCTTCATCGAAATACAATGCGGGCAGGTCTCTCCATAAAACTCAATTACGTGACCGTATTTTTTTGCCATTCCCCTCCTAGGTTTTAGTTATATTATAAGTATAACTTGCTTTGAAAAATAAATACAACTATTGGGCTAGGGCTTTATCGATAGCGGTAATAATTGAATCCGAACCCTTGTCGGTGTCCACCTGAACTCCATTGACAAAAAACGAAGGTGTTCCTTTCAAATCGAAGGCTTCCCCGAGTGCAACTTGGTTATTTATAATATCGATTACTTTTTGGCTAGTATAGTCTTTCTTGAATTGGCTCATATTTAAACCAATCTCTTTAGCATAAGACTCATACTTTGATGTGGGATCTTTTTGCTTTTCCCAGTCCTTCTGCCTTTCATAGAGTATGTCGTGCATTTGCCAGAATTTACCCTGCAAAGCTGCTGCTTCTGCAGCTTGTGCGGCCGATTGAGCATTATCATGTATTTGAGGCAATGGAAAATTCAGAAATACGAATTTTAATTTGCCATCATATCTAGGCAAGATACTTTCTTTTATAAACTCATGGTATTGGGAACAAGCTGGACACTGATAATCCCCGAATTCACTCAAAGTAACTTTTGCATCTGCTGGCCCCTGAGAATTACCCTGAGATAACTTCGACACATCAGCCTCAACCTTTGGTCTGGTTGAGTCAGTCTTGGTTTTATCTGCACTCTCTGGCCTGCTTATAGCATAAATTACAAAGGCAATAACTAGTACTATTAATCCTATTATGATAATTGTTGGTATGTTTTTCT
>CALRAY010000008.1 GCA_943353705.1 Patescibacteria group bacterium UBA4664
GCATTTGCAGGATTACTTAAAGATACTTGTGACTGGCCAAGTACAATCGAAAATACAACAAATGCAAACAATACAAAAACCGATACCACGCTCATTGCCGGGCGGTGCTTCTTCCCCTTCATGGTCAGGTTTAGTCTTTTTCTTTGATATTCAGAACGATTACTAAACTTTGGTAAAATAATAAGCCTCTTTAAAATTATTGTATAAAGGCTTTTGTTTTTGTTTGTATGTCGTAGTTAATTCTATCGTTAAGCATAAGTGCTTGTCAATTCAAAAATGTCATATTAATACGATTAATAATGCTTTATAGGTTACATTTTTTTGAGCGGTGCGTACTGCAAATTTAAAGTCTTAACCTGCCCCGATTCAAAGCTAACTTCTACCTCTGAATCAGTGACCGATAATACCTTCCCCTTGCCGAAGGTGGGGTGCATGACCTTATCGCCAGGTTCCACCTGAGCGACCTCTACATCGTCCGGGAAGTCACTTTCAAACACTTCGCGCCTAGCTGATGCAAAGTTAGCATTTAGTGAGCCAGTAGGCTCTTCAACCATTTCTTCTGGGATGTCAGATATAAATCGCGCCGGCACATTATGCTGTGTGTTCCCATATAACATTCTCGATGAGGCATGCAGCATATATAGCTGTTGCTTGGCCCTGGTCATACCTACATAACAAAGTCGCCTCTCTTCTTCGAGCTCATCGGGCGCAAAGAATGTTCGTGAATGCGGGAACACCCCCTCTTCCATACCTGCCATGAAAACCACCTCAAATTCAAGGCCTTTGGCAGCGTGCAAGGTCATAAGGCTTACTGAATCCTTCATCCCATCATGGGCATCCAGGTCAGACACGAGTGCTACTTCTGTTAAAAATGTTTCCAGACTAATGTCTTTATAGACTTTTGCCACCCCTAGAAGTTCCTGAACGTTTTCTATTCTATCTTCTGCCGAAATAGTTCCATCCTGAAGATAGTCGATATAATCAATGCGCGTTATCAATGTATTCATCAAGTCATAAATACCCAGCCCCTCTTGCGAGCTGATATCTATAAGCGTCTTGCCTAATCTTTCTATTTCTTTAAGTGCCTTGCCTCTGAGCCCGGGGATTATGCTTGGATTAGCCAGCGTCTCGAGGACATTAGCTTCATACTTTTCTATATAATCTATAACTAAGGAAACACTCTTTGCACCGACTCCACGCGTTGGAACATTTAGAATACGCCCCAAGCTAACCGAATCATTAGGCTGAAATATAACTCTCATATAAGCGATAATGTCTTTAACTTCTCGACGATCATAGAACCTGGTTCCGCCAACCACTTGATAAGAAATATTATAGCGCAAAAAGCTTTCTTCCAGACTTCTAGACTGAGCGTTAGTTCGATACAAAACTGCAAAGTCGCTTAGCCTTAAGCTAGGGTTCGCCCCTCTAAGGCGCTCAATGGTCTGGATAATTGTTCTGCCTTCGGCCATTTCGTCCTGAACAGACAATACGTGCACCTTTTCGCCTAAACCTAAATCCGTCCACAATTTCTTACTACTACGAGATATGTTCTTTGTAATTACAGAATGTGCGGCATCCAGGATCATTTGGGTTGAACGATAATTTTGTTCTAATTTAATTAACTTGGAATTAGGATAGTCCTTTTCAAAATTCAAAATATTTTCGTAATTTGCACCCCGCCAAGAATATATACTTTGCCAATCGTCCCCTACCACACACAAGTTCTGGTGTTTTGATGCAAATAATTTTATAAGTTCATATTGAGCATGGTTGGTATCTTGGTACTCATCAACCAAGATGTACTGGAATTGGTTTTGGTATTTCTCTAATATATCTGGGTCGGTCTTAAATAGCTTGACCAGCTCCATTATTAAATCATCAAAATCAAAAGCATTGGCCTTGCGAAGTTCGCGCTGATAGGCAGGATAAACGTCTGCAGCCATTAGCTGGATTTGATTTGAAGCCATGCTGCGATATTTTTCAGGCCCTATAAGTTCATTTTTAGCTGAAGATATGGTCCATGCTATACCTGAAGGTGTGATTGCCTTGTCGCTAACATGCATAGATTTTAGTATTTTCTTAATTAGTGCCTGTGAATCGCCAGAGTCATATATTAAGAAATTACTGCGCATCCCAATTCTATCGGCCTCGCGCCTAAGTATCTTATTGGCAATCGAATGGAATGTACCTAAAAATGGCACTGGATTAGATCCCGACTCATCAAAGCCAAGTAGTCTAGACACCCTCGAGCGCATCTCCCCTGCTGCTTTATTGGTAAAAGTTACAGCCAAGATGTTTGATGGTGGCAAATTCTTTTCTGATATTAAATAGGCAATACGATGGGTCAGAGTTTTGGTCTTCCCGCTACCAGCACCGGCCAACATCAATATTGGGCCATCGGTCATACGGACAGCCTCAGCTTGGGCTTTATTTAAGCCAACGAATAATTTACTCATTTATACATGATACACCTTTATGCCTGGTTATGATAAGTATAATATTAGCGACTTTTATAGTTTTTATGGTATAATAAGTAATTCCACACACTACGTCTGGATGGACCAAGGGAGAAAAGATGAGCAAAAGAAGAGTCATCATAGCCGCTGCTATACTAGCGGCAATTGCGGCCCTACTATTTGGGCTCGGCGGGACATCAGCTTCGGCTGGTGGGTACTCGGGGGCGTCAACTATAGCCCTGAGTCAGATAAATGAACTAGCGCAACAATCCAAGCTAGCTCAAAAAATCTGCAATACCGAGTCTTTGACAAAACAGAAAAGAATCACAGCTAAGTTTGATCTTCAAAGGCAAAGGCTTGATGAAGAACTCACCGGACTGGGCTACTTCTTTAGCGCACCAGACCTAATGGACTACACCATGTCGCTCACAGCTAGTGGCAAGTGTAAGTACTAGATCGGCAATATAACAAATACCCCGCCGTTTCACTTCAGGTGAAATAGCGGGGTATTAAATTTAATTAACTATTTTTTATTGGCGCGCTCAATACTTTCTAGTACTACTTTCTTGGCAGCCTCGGCATCTCCCCAACCATTAAAGCTCACGCTTGTCCCACTCCAGTTGTTTTTCCAGTCTTTGTAGTGAGTATAAAAATGCTCTATTACTTTTGGAAAGTTCTCACCTAGATCACTCAGGTCTTTAATATGGTCTTTGCTAACGTCATCTGCAGGAACACAAATTAGCTTTTCGTCGCCTTCGCCGTCATCTATCATATATAAAACACCAATTGGCCTAGCCGGCACGACAGTTCCGTGTGGCACAGACTCGTCGATAATAAGTAGTCCATCTAGAGGATCACCATCGTCGCATAGAGTAGCAGGAATATAGCCATAGTCACTAGGATATCCAAGAGTAGTTCCATTTACCCTATCCAAAAACAATCGACCCGTATCTTTGTCGTATTCATATTTATTTTTTTCGCCCTTGCGGATTTCAATTACTAAATTAATAACTTCTGGTGACTTTTCGCCATAGCTAAGTTCGGTCATTACTACTCCTTGTTAATAACTATATTATAAACCTGACAGGTGTTTATTTCCAAATTAAAGCTGGCATATTTTGCTAAATTGGCGGTAATTTAGGCTGGCACCCCCAACGAGCAGTCCGCCACAGAATTCTGCATTCAGATAAGATAATGCATTATCAGAGTTAACACTCCCTCCGTACAATATTCTTATTTTTCTAGCTATCTCGGATTGGTATTTATTAATTAGAAACTTATGAATACAATTTATCATCTGCTCAACGTCGTAGGGCTCGGCACTTTCGCCAGTCCCAATCGCCCAGACTGGCTCATACGCGATAACCACTTTAGAAACTTCCTTAATGGTAAGCTCGGATAGATCTTCTGCTAGCTGATCTAGTACCGTTCTCTTGGCTAAGCCTTCGTGCCTTTGATTTAAGTTCTCGCCGACGCACAAAACTGGTGTTAGCCCATTCCGTATTGCTGCCGAAACCTTTAAAGATATCTGCTCATCGTCTTCGCCGAAATTAACTCTGCGTTCGGAGTGTCCTACGATACAGTACTTTGCTAATCCTTTTAGCATTGGGCCGCTTATTTCTCCAGTGAAGGCTCCGTCGTCATTATTATTTATGTTTTGTGCTCCAACCTTTATTTTCGATTCCTTCAGCTCATGAGATACGGCATGCAGCGAAATAAAATTTGGACAAACGACGATATCAGCAGTTGGTTTTTCAATATTAATTTCTAATCTATCAGCCAACACCAAAGACTGGCGTATACTCAAATTCATTTTCCAGTTACCAACAATTAATTTTTTCATTCAACCTCCAATAGTCTTACAGTGTCAGTTCCACCCGCAACATCTTCATTGCGACCAAAGGCTTCAACTACCCAGTCACCCTTACTGATGCTTTTTCTGTCTTTGAGTTTTCTAATAATCGTAGCTTTACGATTCTTGGATTTGGATATCAAAAATGTTTTGCCACCCCAGACAATAGAGCATTGATTGCAGACCTTAGCAGTCGGGCTAATTATTATAATCGGGCAATTAGGACGTAGGCTAGAAATACTTAGGGCTGTGGAACCCGTAAGGGTCTCTGCCAGAATTACTTTTGCATTCAATTGATCAGCAAGAGTTATAGCCGCAAAACTAACACTAGTCTGAGCTGCCTCAGATGAAATATTAGGTGATATTTTAGGTTGCTTTGAAAATACCAATCGTGTTTTCTCGCCTATTTTATTTAGTATGCTGTCCTCGCTCGGTTCAATAATGGAAACGGCATCTGTATCGCCGCTTGAGAAATCTATTGAGGCTAGCGTATTAACAAAATATTGTTCTGCACTCAAAACTATTTTTTTCATCATCGCTACCGTTTCGACTGGGAACTGCCCGATAGCCGACTCGCCAGACAGCATCAAGCTATCAACCCCAAGACTAACTGCGGTGGCTACATCGTTCGCCTCGGCTCTACTAGGAGTTAGGCTTGTCATCATGCTCTCCATCATTTGGGTCGCCATAATTACCGGCTTCTTGTACCTTCTACAGAGCAGGATTATCTCTCTGCCAATAATCGGTACTCGTTCAGGTCCGACCTCGATTGCTAAATCCCCACGTGCAATCATCACTACATCGCTAGCTTTAATTATTTCTTCGAGATTTTCGACCGCAGCTTTTGTTTCAATTTTAGCGATAATCTTGGCATTTGCCTTATGCTTAGCTAGCTCATTGCGAACATCATGAATATCCTGCGCTCTATTTACAAAGCTAACGGCAACATAATCAGCATCTAACTTACGGGTCACTGTCAGGTCATTTTTGTCTTTCTCGCTTATGACGCCACTTTTAAAGATTGTATCTGGCAGATTAATGCCATGCCCACTCATTATCTTTCCAGAGTTAAGAGCCTTGGCTGTAATTACTTTTTTCTCTATTGATGTAATCTCGGTTTGAATCTGACCATCTCTTAAAAATAGTCGTTCGCCTTTTTTTACTTGGGCGGCAAAGTCATATTGTGTCGGCAGGATACCATCAGGACTATCATCGCCATGCTTGAATTTTATAGTTTGGCCAGCCGCAATTTCGATGCCACCACTTGGCAACTTGCCAAGCACCATTTTCGGACCAGGCAAATCTTGTATAATCGCTACCGACCTGTCGAGCTTTTTTGCTTCGCTTCGCACCAGCAGTGCTACATCGCAATGCCATTTGTGAGTATTGTGGCTAAAATTCAATCTTATTCCATTAACGCCAGCCTCAAGCAATGCGCCAATCTTTTCTTGGCTTGCAGGCCCTAGTGTAGCTATAATCTTAGTTTTTTTATAATGCCTAGCATCTATCGCGTTATGAATCATACTTATAATTGTAAAGCTTTTTTGCAGTTACGTAAAAGGATTAGATAAGAAATATTTACTGCCTTAATTATTCTTTACCGAGTAGTCTCTTGAAAAAGCCTGGTTTTTTTGGCTGCACTGAATCTTCAGAAGTACCTTCACTCTGAATATCGGCTGGCTGAGCAGCTTGGGCTGCTACATTATCCGTATTATTTTCCTCGCCTAGAAGAAATACTTTATCTGCGGGTACAGGATCAGAAGTAGACGGATTTGGTGTCCGTCTGATGGTAGGCCCCATTCCTCTTTTACTCGAGGCGGATTCTTCTCTTTGCTGAGCTAATAATTTTTCTCTGTCTATTTCTGCTTGTCTTGCTTTATCCTCATGCCCTTCGGGCCTTAAATCAACTACATGATTAGTTGGATGAAAGTTTTCGACAGTTTGCTGCGTTTTTGACATTTTGCTCCCTTATTTGTCTAATGCTTATAATTTATACACGCTTTGGCTTATCGTGTCCAATTTGTAGGTTGAAATTAGTCCGTAAATATGTTAGAATTGTATGGTTATTTTATAAGAAAACAGTTGATGGTCCCATCGTCTAGCGGTTAGGACACCGGGTTTTCATCCCGGCAACCGGAGTTCGATTCTCCGTGGGATCACCATAAAAAACGCCTGAGCTCGTCTCGGGCTTTTTTTATGGGTGTTCGACTCGATGATTAATCAAAGCTATAAAACTCTAGTGACCATTAATATGCCATATAAAATGAATAGATTACTGCCAATGTTTATGATTTTATTGTAGTATTAAATAAAGGATAAAACTTATGGCTAAAACAATCGCATTTTTTGAGATATCGGAAAAAGAAAAAGTATCTTTTGAGAGATATTTCCATGGCTCTAAATATAAAATACTAATTTTTGACCAGCCAATATCGCAGGTGCCTGCCTATGAGTACAAGGAAGCTGAAGTATTGAGCATATTCAATTCAAGCAAAATTGACCAGTCGGCTATCTCACACATGCCAAAACTCAAATTTATAGCGGTAAGGGCGACAGGCTTTGATAACATCGACCTCAAGGCCTGCAAAAATCGCGATATCTCAATAAGCAATGTACCTGGCTACGGCAAGTCTACGGTTGCCGAATATGCAATCATGCTTATGCTCATGCTTTATCATAAAATGCCAGCCGTATTAGAATCGGTCAATAAGGGTCAGATTAATTATAAAAAATTGACTGGCCAAATATTGGCGGGCAAGACACTTGGTATAATCGGGGCGGGCCAAGTGGGCACTAGCGTAGCTAAAATTGGTGTTGCACTTGGTATGCACGTAATAGCCTATGACCCACATATAAATACTGATGCATCCGAGAGCATCGGATATAGCTACATGACTCTCGACGAGGTATTGAAAGGCTCAGACATCGTAACGCTACATGCAAATTTGAAACCTAGCTCAAAACACCTTATTAATACTGCTACGCTTAAAATGATGAAGGATTCTGCCGTATTAATAAATACCGCCCGTGGTTCTATGGTAAATACATCAGAACTTGTAGAAGCATTAAAAAATAAAGATATTTCTGGAGCGGCACTTGACTGCATTGAGGGTGAGAGTACTCTGGATGTCGATATTGAAACAAACCTAATGCTCAGCAATAAGATTAATTTCTATGAGCTTGCCGAAGTAGATATTTTATCAAAGATGAATAATGTCATTTTGTCACCGCATAATGCATTTAACTCCAAAGAATCGCAATATATTTTAAGAAAAACTACTGCACAGAATATCCACTGCTTTCTGAGTGGCAACCCGCAAAATCTAGTAAAGCTTTCTTAATTTAATTAAGACTAAGCTTATGCTATAATTCTAGTAACACATGGGCATCAAAAAAATCATACCATCTCAAATATTGAATTCTAACGGAGAGCCCACACTAAAAGTGCGGATGATTTCAGAAAATGGAAAATCTGCGAGCTTCAGTGTGCCAGGAGGTGCCAGCCTAGGTAAGGATGAGGCAGTCAAGAAATTTGATAACGCCGCGAGCTATGCCGGCAAAAGCGTCAATGGTAATGTAGAGACAATTAACAAGGTAATTGCTCCAAAGTTCATTGGCTATCCTTTGGGGCACCAGGAAGATTTTGATAGTCTGATTATAGCCCTTGATGGAAGTCAAAATAAAGAAAATTTAGGCTCCAACACCATACTGGCTCTATCGGGTGCGTATTTCAAGCTAAGTGCCAAACTAAGCGACAAACCACTCTGGCAATATATTGCTGAATTGCTAAAATTCAGCCCCGAGTTTCCGCGCATTTATGCAAATATAGTCGGCGGAGGCAAGCATGCGCCTGGCCTAGACATTCAAGAGTTTATGATTGTCCCAACCACCAACAAACCAAACCAAGCTATTGAGCAGATTGCCCAGACATACCAGACCGTCAAAACAATCATGACAAGCTTATACGGTCCGACAGCTAGGCTGTCTGGCGATGAAGGTGCAATAGCTCCGGTTGGGGCTAGAACCGAAGTGGTACTAGAGGCATTATCAAATCTCAACCAGAAATCAGAAAATAAATTTGATATCGCACTAGATGTGGCAGCAAATAGTTTTTTCGATGGCAAGGATTATAATTTTGAAGGTCAAATGATCCATGCCAGTGATCTAATGACAGTCTACCAAGGATGGGCCACAAAGTTTGGGCTATATTCTATTGAGGACCCATTTGCAGAAACAGATACAGAAGGCCTGGAACTATTAAAGACAATTCCTAAAGAGAAGAAAAGTTTTATGGTTATTGGTGATGATTTTACCGTTACAAATGCAATTAAAATAAATGAATTTGCTCAGAATAAAATGATAGATGGTGTAATAATCAAGCCAGATCAGGTTGGGTCAATTACTGAAATGTTTAATGCGGTGCAGGCCGCTAAGGCTTCAGGTCTTAAGGTGATAGTTAGCCACAGAAGTGGCGAGACAAATGACGACTTCATTGCTGACTTAGCTTTCGGCATTGGTGCTGATGGAATAAAGATAGGAGCACCAAACAGAGGCGAACGTATAGCTAAATATAATAGGCTTCTCGATATAGAAAACTCCCTTAACCCGGACGCACAAAATACTACAAATGAGCCATCTCAATTAACACAACCTGTCGCTCCAGTCAGAACAGAGCCTATCCAAGCAAACCCTACTCCGCCAATTCCTAAACCCATATTAAATCCGGCAACTTCTAGTCAACATACAGCTGAACGCCCCACTCAAGCTAGGGATGTGCATTTTGGTGTGCAAAGCTCTAGCTCCGCTCGAGTTAGTGATGATGCTACTAATCATAATGAAAACCCCAAAGGGCTTGATAATGCCGTGCTAACACCTAAGGAAGCTCTTGATATTAATAATGTCCGAGTAACACCCCCAACAGATCCTATCCCAATGGTTCCTCAAGATAATCAAGGCCTAATAATACCTTCCGGGCAAAATGTACAGCAGAATACAAACTCAAGTACCGCTGCGCCTAACCAGCCAAACAATACACCAAAGCCATCACTCTCGGTTTAATTAAAGTCTTTATACTGTTACGGCAGATTTGGCTTGAAAGGTATAGACACCTATTAAGCTCAGAAATGTTTGGCGGTATTATAAGCGCTTAAGATTTGCGCTAGCTCCTAAGAGCCTCTATTGCTGCTAATTTTTTTCCTGATAGCAGCTCTAGGCTAGCACCACCACCTGTACTCACAAAGCTAAATCTATTATGCATTCCGAGCTTTTCAATAAATGCCGTAGTATCACCACCACCAATAATTGTATCTGCCTTATTTTTTCTAAGCGACATAAGATGAGCAAGATCCTTACTGGCCCATGCGAATTCATTTATTTCAGCGTATCCTAGAGTACCATTCCAGAATATAGTCTTGGCTTTTTTAATAATTGGAATCAAATCTCGCATTGTCTCTTTACCAATATCCAGGGCGATATCATCCTTTTGTATGTTATCGATACTTACAGTCCTGCAGTCTACTCCATCTTCAATACTTTTTGCCACTACTAGATCCTTGGGTAAAATTAAATTAACATTATTGTCTTTTGCAATTTTCATCACATCCTTCGCGATATCAATACTGTCAACTTCCGTCATGCTAGCACCTATATTATATCCTTGGGCCTGCAAGAAAGTATTTGCCATGGCTCCACCAATAAAGACAGTGTCGGCTTTTTTTAAAAGACTCTTT
Organism: Patescibacteria group bacterium UBA4664; assembly: GCA_943353705.1. Lineage (GTDB taxonomy): Bacteria > Patescibacteriota > Saccharimonadia > CAILAD01 > BJGX01 > CALRAY01. The sequence continues at coordinate 10,041 of CALRAY010000008.1, forward strand.
AGGACTTCAATTTTTGTTGAAATTTTTGCTCCGCCCACTATTGCGACGAACGGCCTTTTGGGCGAGAGTAATAAATTATTTAAATTATTATATTCCTTCTCCATTAGTAGCCCAGCAGCGTGGGGTAGATATTTCGGAACTCCGACCATACTAGCATGCGCTCTGTGCGCATTTGCGAATGCGTCATCTATGTAGACATCTGCTAAATTTGCCATAGATTTAGCGAATAGGGAGTTATTTTTTTCTTCGGCTTCGTGGAATCTGAGGTTTTCAAGCAATAACAATTCACCAGCTTTCATGCTATGAGCCTCCTGAGATACTTCCTCTCCTACGCAATCATCTACAAAGCCAACTTTTTTATTGAGTAAATTAGATAGAGCCTGAGCAACCGGTCTTAAGCTTAGCATTTCATCTGGCTTACCATCTGGTCTACCATTGTGGCTTGCAAGAATAATCGAACATTTGCTAGCCAGTAATTTATTTATGGTAGGAAGGCTTTGTTTTATACGAAACTCATCTATAATCTTGCCATTCTCCACTACATTATAATCAACCCTTAGGTACACTCTCTTTCCGGCATAGTCTATATCCTCAATTGTATTTATTTTCGACATAGTTATATTTTATACTATTTGCTATTAGTTTTAGTTAGTTTTTGTTTAGCAGATTGGTCGATTTTTATAGAATTATGGACAGGGAAGGAAAATCCAAATATACTACCCCCTCCGTGATTTGATTCAAAAATGGTACTACCACCCTGGTCCTTAACTACTCTATCTACCAAATACAGCCCCAGCCCAGTTCCATCGGGCCGTATTTCTCTCGCATTATCGGCTCTATACATTTTAGTAAATAAATGTGCCTGCTGATTTTTCGGTACACCAATTCCATTATCAATAACTTTAAACACAATATGAGCCCCCTGTCTTGCTAAATGAACTGATACTTTTCCGCCTCCACGAGTTGATGCGCTGTAGTTGATTGCATTATCAACAAGGTTCATTATTACCTGTCTAGTTTTATTGTCGTCAAGGTTCATCTCGGGTATTTTTTCTTTGTGCAGAACGCATGTAAGAATAACTTTTTTAGTTTTTGCTAATGTTTGTAGTGATAATACTTCTTCTTCAACCATTTTGGCTAGATTTACTTTTGTCGGATCGATATAGAATTTACCCGCCTGCATACGACTAATATTTAATAAGTCATCGATTAAGCGTGCCATTCTATTACTTCCATCCAGGGCGAGCTTAATACTTTGGTTTTGATCTTTTGTTAGCTTGCCAAAATCTCCATCATTGAGCATGCTAATGTACCCCTTTACGGTCGTTAGTGGAGTTCTGAGCTGGTGAGATGCCATAGAAATAAACTCATCTTTGGCCTGGTCTAGCTCTCTTAGCTGGCTGTTGGCAGTGTTGAGCTGAGCAGTACGCTGTCGAACTTTTTCAGAAAGTGTCTCTGTAAAAAGTTGAATTTCTTTGTAGCTTAGGGCGTTGGCCATAGCAACGCTTACTTCATTGGCAATAGATTTTAGTACACCCAAGTCTCGAGCACTAAAAACTTCACCGTTCTTTTTTTCGCCCAAAAGCATATAGCCAATAAACTTCTCACTGGTACGTAGCGGAATACTAAGGCTAAAGCCAAAATTTTTCAAGATATCTCTGCGTTCACCAGGTTTGAGATTTTCAATAATAAGCGTAGCTCTGCCAAGCTTTTGCAACTCTTTGTGGCTTATTTCTTTTTGACTGTTCTTGAGAGGTATTTTTTCATAAAACACTCTGTCTTTGCTAAATACTACAATCTCGGAAATATTGATCTTCATTTGAGTGGTTATTTCGTTTAGTACACGGGTGCTAAGCTTGTCGAGGTCTATTTCGCTAGACAATATATCACCAATTTGATTAGTCAGCTTCTGCGGGTCGTATTGGTTATGAAAAAATAGTTTACTGGTTATTTTTTCAAAAAATCTTAATAGAGGATTAAATGCAAAAGCCAGCAAAATAGCTATGAGTGTATAGGAAAGCCGAATGGTTGTTTGTGAGGCGTCCGCTGGCAATATAACATCAACAATCTGAAAACTAACTAGCCCAAATACGGCTGCGATAATAAATATAGACGAGGCAAAAGCCAATGACCTTGTAACGATAAATCTTATGTCCATGAGCTGATGACGAAGTATTGAGTAGGCTATCATGGCCACCAAAAGCAAAATAAATAATGGCCCAAATGCTGAAAGGCCAGTGATTCCTAGTGCTGGTAAAATAGCATTAAAAATAAAGCCAGGAATAGCAATAAGAGTAGTACCCACCAAGATAGATCTGATTTGGTCTTTTCTCTGCCCTGTAGAACTACGCTGAGCTTTTACAAATAGTACTACCCCCCAGATAGTGTAAATAGGTAAGTAGGCTATCACAAAAATATACAGCCAGCCGGTCTGTATCTGCTGGGCATAGGCATTAGAAGAGACTACATTAGCGGCTGTAGGGCTAAACAAAATAATAATAAATGCTGGAATAAATAATATAAATCTTAGCGCACGACTGACCTGCTTATCGGTAGTGAATGTCATACTAAACAATAAGAAAAAGTATATCAGCAGAGCTGCACCAACAATAGCGGCTTTAGACCAAAAAAGTGCTAAGCTTGGCTCTGCAGAAATATTGGCCCTTAGATTGGTTATAGCCCAAAGCGACAACGAAGAAGTGAAGTAGAAAAAGTTTCTGTTAGAAGGTTTCTGGGGATTATTAACGTAGACCAAAAGACCTAGAAAAAATGTTAGGACTGTAGTGACGAGTAATGAAAGGTTAGTAAGCATAACACTTATATTTTAGCAAAAAATAACACTTTAAACGTAATTAACCCCCGGCGTATTGCCGGGGGTTAATGATTATTTTTCTAACCAAACATATGCGCTTGGCTCTTTATGGTTCTTAAAGCCCTTAGACTCAATTGCGTAATAAGCTTGGTAGCCGAGTTCGGTCATTTCTACAACCGCCACCCTATCACCCATTTGCTCTATGAGCTTTGGTAGCCAATCGCTGTTTTTTGAATAACAGTCAAATGCAGCAATGCCTTTATTGCTAACGACAAAGTTAATGAGCTCGGCTAAGAGAAGCTCGCTGTAATCCAGGCCTTGAAAGTCTGGGTCTACAAGCAATGCACCAAAATAGTAGATGGTGCCTTGCTTGTAATGAGCTGGGTACTTCATCTCAAAAAAGTCTGGTGAAATCCAATCTATTGCTCTAAGATCTACTGCTACAAGAGCCATAGCTACAGCCACATCTTTTTTCCAGAGCACAAATTTAAGCATGCGCTCATCTGACATTTCTTCTCTAAACTCACTCTCGTACATGTACTGTCTGCACGGCGAGGCGGTTCGGAGTTCTGCAAATGCAGTTTTGTAGAGCAGCCAGAATTTGTCTTCTAGCTCAATATCCACTTGGGTTTCTCTAGTTATTTTCATGTCTCTCCCCTCATTGCAGCACAGCCTTTGCTATACCGTAGATAACTCCACTAGCTATCCACACCCAAATACCTATTTTCAGTTTCTTTGGTAGTGTACCGCATGCTAACGGATACAAATATGGCAAGGCCCAAGCTAGACGATTGATAATAACGCCCAAGACTGCTATCAGCCAGGCGTTATTAAGAGTTCCCTGAACGGTCATAAAAATGCCTAGATAAAATGGCAAAAAAGAAAACACGTAAAGCCCAATAAATATTTCAAACTTTACATGGTACTCCTCTACCGCTTTACGGTTGAGCTTGTCTAGGCCTCTAAAGGCATGGCTGCGCGCTAGCACAAGTAGCAATACTAGTATTAGGCTAACCACGAACCTTAGCCAGATCCACATTCCTAAGTAGAAAAATGCAGAGTTAACCACCAAGACAGGAACAACAAAGACCATGGCCTTAACTGTGCTTGGCGTCTTAAATGCCACTTCAGCAACCATTAAGGCTCCTTTTCTAGGTACCAACACCAATCTGGCGAATTGCGATTATTATACTACAAATAATATTTTTAGGTTACAATTAGTTTATTATGAATATACAAATCACAAAAGGCAGTGGCACTGGCCCCACTGAACTGTCGGCTTTTGATTCAGCCCTAATGAGTGCTGGCATTGGAGATCAGAACCTGATTTATCTAAGCTCAGTAATTCCGCCTGGTAGTAATATCGTATACAAAAAGCCTTCTTTTACGACAAAAGATTTCGGTAGCAAGCTTTATGTTGTAATATCCGAAGTCCGCAGCTCAACCGCTGGCCAAGAGATGTGGGTTGGCATAGGTTGGGTTCAAGAAGCCAGCACCAAAAAAGGCCTCTTTGTGGAGCACCATAGCAATACACAAAAAGGCCTTGAGGATATGATATCTAACTCTCTTAATCATATGACTGCAAGTAGACCAAATGATAACTGGAGTGAGATACAGATGTCCATAGAGGGCACGACCTGCAAGGGTCAGCCAACCAGTGTACTTGTTTCAGCGGTTTATCAGATTGAGGGATGGTAGCGCAAGCTACTTATTGGCCTTAATAGTGTTCTTATCTTGCTTACTAAAATAGAGTATATAAAATATTTCTAGAATACCTGCAGTACTAACTATTATAAAGACCAAAAACCATACTTTCTGGTCTTTTTTAGCGGCAATCCATAGTGCCCATGCCTTCCAGGCAGTTGACCAAATGAATATAAGAATAAGCCACCATATATTAT